>JBPYFF010000001.1:0-2295 GCA_051984455.1 Acidimicrobiales bacterium
ATCCTCAAGGTGTTCGAGATCACCGGGCTGACCAAGGTGTTTGCCATCCACGACTCGATCGAGGCAGCCGTCGCGGTCTAGCAGAAGGCCGGAAGGGGCGCGGTCGACGATGGACATGATCCTCGAACTCGAGATTCCGGCGAGTGCGGAGTACATCGCCATCGCCCGACTGGTCGTGTCCTCGCTCGCCTCCTCCCGGCGCGACCTGGCCGATGAGCGGATCGACGACCTCAAGCTGGCCGTCTCGGAGGCATGCACCAACGCGATCGAGGCCCACCGGGCGGCCGATTCGGATGAGCACGTCCGGATCCAGGTTCGGGAGAACAACGACAAGTTCGAAGTCACCATCGAGGACCGTGGCCAGGGCTTCGATCCGGCAACGCTGCCCCCCCACCCACCGGTCACCGACCCGGAACGGCTCAACTTCGAGCGCGGTCTCGGCATCCCGCTCATCCGCACCCTGGTCGATATGGTCGACTTCGTCCCCTCGGCCAAGGGGACGGCGGTGAGGCTGACGCTCTACGGCGGACCGGCGGAGCTCGAGCCGCCAGAGGAGTTTCCGGGCCTTTGAGGCCGGCTTGACGTTTTGGTGCTACAAAACTTATAGTTTCGGGCGCCAAAGTCATGGATGCCGCGATACCAAACCTCACCAAGTCAGAGCGGGAGACGCTCAAGGCGATCTACCGCCTGACCACCACCGCCGCGGCCGCCGCGGCGCACACCGGCGACCTGGCCGAGGCGCTCAAGGTGAGCCCGGGCACCATGACCGCGATGGTCAAGCGGCTGGCCGACCGTGGGCTGGTCGACCACACCCCTTACCGCGGGGTTGAGCTCACCCCGCCCGGCCGCCAGATGGCGGTCGCGGTCATCCGCCGCCACCGCATCGTGGAGCGGCTGCTGGCCGACCTGCTCGGCTACGACTGGCGGGAAGCCGACCGGCTCGCACCGGCGTTCGAGCACGAGCTGCCCCAGGAGGTGGAGGACCGGCTGTTCGTCGCCCTGCACCGGCCGTCGACCTGCCCCCATGGCTTCCCCATACCGGCGCCACAAGTGGCGGACATTCCCCACCTGCCGCCGCTCTACGCCCTGGAGCCGGGCGACGCCGCCGTGGTCGCCGTTCCGGGGGAGACCGACCCTGAGGTCGTCGCCTTTCTCGACGGCCTTGGCCTCCGGCCGGGCGTCGAGGTTGAGGTACGGGAGAAGCACCCCTTCGGCGGCCCGATCATCGTTCGAGTCGACGGCGAGGACCGCATCGTCTACGAGCGGGTCGCCCAGCAGATCTTTGTCAGACAGAGTGCGGGGGTCGAGCGGACCCCCGAGCAGCAGAGAAGGGAGCAGTCAGCATGATGCACTTCCTCGCCGCGGAGGGGGGGTACCAGGTCTTCCATCTCGGTGGGACCGAGAAAGCCTGGCTCCTGTTCTCGGGCCTGTCGGCCCTGCTGGCCATCGCGGTGGGCTTCTACCTGATGCGCAAGGTGCTGGCCGCCGATCAGGGGACGCCGACGATGATCGAGATCGCCAAGGCCATCCAGGAGGGCGCCACCGCTTTCCTCCGGAGGCAGTTCAAGACGATCGCCGTCATCATCATCCCGCTGGCGATTCTGGTCTTCTTTACCTCGACCCACGTGCTGAAACCCGACGGCAGCGAGGCCCTGTCGTTCGCCCAATCCGGTACCGCCCGGACGCTCGCCTTCCTCGCCGGGGCATTTCTCTCGGGCCTGACCGGCTTTATCGGCATGAGCCTGGCGGTGCGGGGCAACGTCAGGACGGCAGCGGCAGCCAAGGAGGGCTCGCTCCCCGCCGCCCTGAGGGTTGCCTTTCGCACGGGCGGCGTCGCCGGCATGTTCACCGTCGGACTGGGCCTGCTGGGTGCGACCGTCATCATTGCCATCTTCCAGAACACTGCGTCCGCCATCCTGATCGGCTTCGGTTTTGGGGGCTCGCTGCTGGCATTGTTCATGCGGGTCGGGGGCGGGATCTTCACCAAGGCGGCCGACGTCGGTGCCGACCTGGTCGGCAAGGTCGAGCAGGGGATTCCTGAGGACGACGCCCGCAACGCCGCCACCATCGCCGACAACGTCGGTGACAACGTGGGCGACTGCGCCGGCATGGCGGCCGACCTGTTCGAGTCCTACGAGGTGACCCTGGTTGCCTCGATCATCCTCGGAGTGGCCGCCTTCCGCTCCATTTACCCCAACGACCCGAAGAAGTGGGTTCTCGGTCTCATCTTTCCCTTGATCGCCCGCGCCATCGGCGTGCTGGCGTCGATCGTCGGAGTGTTCGCGGTGCGGGCCA
>JBPYFF010000002.1:0-4683 GCA_051984455.1 Acidimicrobiales bacterium
GCCGTGCTGGGGGAACGGGAACGAGCCGCGCTCGGGGACCTCGATGGAGTGGTGATCGAGGCCGGCCGGGCCCGGCTCGAGAACGGGGCGACCACGACGGAGGAAGCCGGTTCCGGCGTCGCCGGGAACCCGTGGCTGGCGCAGCTCCGGGCATCCCCCTACACGCCTCCCGACCCCACTTCGGCCGGCGTCGACCGGCAGGTCGTGAGGGAACTGGTGCGGCGAGGGCTGGTGATCGAGCGGGATGGCACCTACTTCGCCTCCGAGGCGATCGCCGGCGCCGGCGAGATCGTCGCCGGCCTCCTGGCGAAGTCACCGGAGGGAGTCACGGTCGCGACCGTGCGAGATGCGCTGCAGACGACTCGTAAGCACGTACTGCCCCTTCTGGTCCAGCTCGATGCCACCGGCGTCACCCGGCGCCGCGGCGATGTTCGTATCGCCGGCCCCCGGTTGCCGAAGATTCAGGAAACCTGACGACCTAACAGCTGTTTGCGCTCAACCTCGTTGAGACCACCCCAGATGCCATGTGGCTCGCGAATGCGCAGGGCGTAGTCAAGGCACGGACGGCGCACCGGACAGGTCGCGCAGATGGCCTTCGCCCTCGCCTCCCTGGCCTCCTTCTCGTCCTTGCGCTCGAAGTGCGAGGGCGGAAAGAACACCGAGGACTGCGGTCCACGGCAGGCAGCCTTCGATTGCCACAGATCGTCGGCTCGTTGAACGCTCAAGGGTGCCCCCCTTTCTGTTCGGGAAATTAGTCCCAGCACTCGGCCGCGGACAAGGGGTGAACTTTCGGGAACCATGTGCTCTGACCTGGGCTTTTAACCTGCCCGTGACCGAATCGTCTCGCGTTTCAGTGGCGAGCCTCCCGCGCGCCGCCCGTTTCCGGCTCGACTTCGAGCATGAGCCCGTCGATGGCGACCACCCGGATCGGGTCACCGACGCTGATCGGCGTGGCCCGGTTGGTCCTGGCCCGCCAGGGTGCGCCCCTCACCTCGACCGTCCCCTCTGGCTCGATGGCGCCGAGGGCCACGCCCATCTCACCGATCATGGACTGGCGCCCAATCGTCGGCGTCGAGAACCTGGCCCGGACCATGGCGGGCATTCCCGCCAGCATGAAGAGGGCGGTGCCCAGCACGCCGGCCAGCAGGGCGAAGGGGGAGAGGTGGACCCCATCGAACAATCGCAGTGAACCGACGATCAACGTGACCGCGCCGATCGCCGTCCAGACCCGGGGGACCCCGGCCTGCAAGTCGATGCAGAACCCCAGGATGCCGATGCCGATCAGGATCAGGGCCCACACCCGAAACGGCAAGACCCCGAGACCATAGGACATCAGGAGAAGACATCCGGCCGCGCAAAAGGCCGCGATCCCGATGCCGGCGGTGAAGAACTCGAGCGCCGCCAGCAGCAGCCCGACGACGAGGAGGAGGTAGGCGACCGATGGGCTGGCGGCGGTATGGAGGAGCTGGTGAAGCAGGCCGAGGCTCTTGAAATGGGTGTCGACGGTGGGCCGCCGGCGGGCCTCCCCATTTGCCTGAACCACCTCGGCGGTGTCGAGCGTCTGGCCGTTGACCTTCTGTCCGTCCAGGTCCACCACGAAGTCGCCGAGCGTCGGGGCACTGATCGTCGCCACCCCCTGGGCGAGCGCTTGCTCGGCGTTGAGGGTCCGCCCGGCCAGCGGGTCAGGAGGCGGGGCGTTGCCGACGTGAGTCCCTGGCGCGACCCCACGCAGCGGCGCGGCGCGAAAGATGGAATACGCGGAGCCGTAGGCCCGGCTGCCGTTGGGCCCGACCCACTCGGCGACCGGGACCGGCGAGTGGGAGATGGTGGAGGTCACCGTGTTCAGAGTGCTGCCGGAGATCACGCCGCCCGGACTGTTGAGCTGCACCACCAGGGCCACCGCCCTTCCATCCGCGGCCGCCCGGATGCTGTGGAGCAGGAAGTCGGCCTCAATGGGGTCGATCAGGCCGTTGAGCTGAACCACGTCGATATGAGGGCGGGGCGTCTGGGGGGGCGCTTGAGCGGGCGTCTGGGCACCGCTCGGGATCGCGCCGAGGAGGGGCGAAACCAGTACCCCGACTACACAGATGACCGTGACTACCCTACGAATTCGACGACCTCCAGAGGAGAGGGAGTGGACCCAGGAGCGTTTTGTGCCCAAACCCGGCTACTCATCGTCGCCGGGAAGGGTGGTGTCGGCAAGACGACGGTCAGCGCCGCCGTGGCCCAGATGGCGGCTCGACGCGGCCTGACGTCGCTGATCATCGAGGTCGAGGGCAAGAGCGGCCTCGGGAGCGCCTTCGGCCACACCGACCCTTTGACCTACCGGCAGGTCGTGCTGGCTGCCGGCGGCGGCCCCGACGGCGCCGCCGATGTCTTGGCCCGAACGCTCACGCCTGATGATGCCCTTCTGGAGTACCTGGAAGACCATGGGATGCGCCGTATTTCCCGGCGGCTGGCATCGAGCGGAGCCCTCGACGTCGTGGCCACCGCCGCCCCCGGCATCAAGGACATCCTGGTGCTGGGCAAGGTGAAGCAGCTGGAGCGGGCGTCGGCGGCCGGTCTGGACGGATCGGCCGACTGGTTGGTCCTGGACGCTCCGGCCGCCGGACACGCGGTCACCTTTCTGACGAGTGCGGGCGGCCTGATGGACGCCGTCACCGTCGGGCCCATTCGCACCCAGGCCTCGGAGGTGATCGACCTGCTCGCCGATCCGACCCGCTGCCAGGTCATGCTGGTGACGTTGCCGGAGGAGACACCCGTGAACGAGGTGGTAGAGACGGCGTTCAGACTGGAAGATCGGGTCGGGGTGCACCTTGGCCCAATTGTCGTGAACGGGCTGTATCCGTCGTCGTCACTCCCGCCGGACCCCTCGTCCGCCGCCGAGGCGGCCGGTGTCCGGCTGACTCGAGGTGAAGTTGACGCCCTGAAGGCCGCGGCCGACTTTCGGCAGCACCGCCGGGGTCTTCAGGAGGAGCAGCTCGGACGGCTGGCCCAGGCTCTTCCCCTGCCCCAGCTGCACCTGCCATTTCTCTTCACGACCGATGTCGGACCGGCCGAGGTCGACACCCTGGCTGCGGTGCTGGCCAGTGAGATCGGCCGGCTTCCCGAGCCAGCCAGTGCCGCTCAGGAGGACGCCGTCCACTCGTGAGCACCCTCCTCGAGCTTGTCCAGGACCGAGCGATCATCGTCTGCTGTGGGTCGGGCGGCGTCGGCAAGACGACGACGGCCGCCGCCATGGCCGTCGAGGGCGCTCGCCTGGGAAGGCGGTCCTGTGTCGTCACCATCGACCCGGCCAAGCGCCTGGCCGATGCCCTCGGCCTGGCTTCGCTGACCAACCAGCCCGGCCTCGTCCAGGGTGATTGGGCCCGAGGAGAGCTCTGGGCGTTGATGCTGGACACCAAGTCCACCTTCGACGATCTGATCACCCGCTACGCCACCACGCCGGAACAGGCCCACAGCATCATGAGCAACCGGCTCTACCGGAACATCGCCGGGGCGCTCTCCGGTACCCAGGAGTACATGGCGATGGAGAAGCTGTACGAGCTGCACGAAGAGGGGCGATTCGACCTGATCGTCGTCGACACGCCGCCCTCGAGGAGCGCCCTTGACTTCCTCGATGCCCCCCGCCGCCTGACGCGCTTCCTAGATAACCGGATCTTTCGGCTGTTGATGATGCCGGCCCGGACGTCCCTCCGGGCGGTGGGCCTGGCGACTCAGACGTTCCTTCGTACGGTCTCGAAGGTCGTGGGGACCGACGTGGTCAGGGACACGGTGGAGTTCTTCACCGCCTTCGAGGGAATGGAGCAGGGCTTCCGCAACCGGGCCCAGCGGGTCCTGGAACTGCTCTCGGACGAGCGAACCGCCTTTGTGCTGGTGGCCGCGCCCCGCAGGGATGCCGTCGACGAAGCCATGTACTTCGCCAACCGGCTACAGGAATCGAGCATCAGCATCGAGGCGCTCATCGTCAACCGGCTCCATCCGCGGTTCGGCCCCGTTCCAGCGGTGCTGACCAACCCGGCCGCAGCCTCCGCCCCGGAGGCGGCGCCGCTGGCCGGCCTCCTCGACAACCTCCGTAGCTTCGACGGGATTGCCCGGCGGGAGGAGCGGTACTTTCGATCGCTGGCCGGTCGGATCGCGCCCGCGCCCGTGGCTCGAGTCCCGTTCCTGGCCGACGACGTCCACGACCTGGACGGCTTGAGCGAAGTGGCTCGTTATCTGTTCGGGGACGGGGCGAAATCGGGAGCGGCGTGAGCGCCGGGGCCGTTCGGCTGGGGGGGCGCGGCTGGCCGCGCGAGCCGCGCTAGCCGCGGCGTTAGCCGGGCCGGGCCCCTAGCGCCACCTCGGCCTCCTCGATCGTCTCGGCGACGGTCACGATCCGGTCGAAGCCCGTCGTCCGCAACAGCCGGGTGCGTGTCGGGCGATTGCAGGCGACCGCCACGTCGCCCCCCAGCTCCCGCGCTCGCCGGATGCCCCCGATGAGGGCGCCCAGCCCGGCGGAGTCAACGAAGGGAACACCCGACATATCGATCAGCAGCCGGGGGCTGGAAGCGAGTTCAGCCAGGGTCTGGCGGAACTGACTCACGGTGAAAGCGTCAAGCTCCCCGACCGGGCGGCAGATGGTGTAGCCACTCTCGGTCTGCTCGAGCTCGATGTTCAGCACGATGTCCTCCCCGGGACGAG
>JBPYFF010000003.1:0-2195 GCA_051984455.1 Acidimicrobiales bacterium
TCGAGATCGACGACGGCGTGCGAGAGGTCCTCCAGCGGATGGGTGCCAAGCGGGTGGCGATCACCATCCACCCGAGCAAGATCGTGTCGTGGGACCACGCCAAGCTGGGAGGCGTCTACTAGGTCTACTGGGTCAGTCGGGCGTGACGAGCTCGTTGCGCAGCTCCTGTTTCAAGATCTTTCCGGCCGGATTGCGAGGCAGGGGTTCGGACCGGAACCAGATCCGCACCGGCACCTTGAACGCGGCTAGCCGGGTGGCGACGTGCTTGCGAAGCTCCTCCTCTGTCACCTGCGCCCCCGGCTTCCGGGTGACGACCGCCCCCACCTCCTCCCCGAGCACCTGGTGAGGGATGCCGATCACGGCCGCGTCGCTGACGGCGGGATGTTCGAAGAGGACCGCCTCCACTTCGACGCAGTACACGTTCTCCCCGCCGCGGATGACCATGTCCTTGGCCCGGTCGACGATATAGACGAACCCTTCGTCGTCGATGCGGGCCACGTCGCCGCTGTGAAGCCAACCGTCCGAAAACGTCTGAGCCGTCTCCGCTGGCTTGTGCCAGTAGCCCTTGACGACGTTGGGCCCCCGGATCCAGAGCTCGCCGACCTCGCCCGCGCCTAACTCCTCGCCCGCGGGATCGACCGTCTTGAGGTCGCAGATCGGCACCGGAGTCCCAACACTGTCGGGGTGGGTCAGGTAGTCGTCTCCGGAGTTCATGGTGGTGACCGAAGACGTCTCGGTCAGGCCGTAGCCGTTGCTCGGCGTTCGGCCCGGGAACATCTCCTCGATGCGGCGAACCAGCTCGGGCGGGGCCGGCGCGCCCCCATAGCCGATGCTGGTGACGCTCGAGGTATCGCGCTTTTGGAAATCGGGTGAGTCGAGCACCTGCCAGGCCATCGAGGGCACCCCGCCGAAGAGGGTGATCCGCTCCCGTTCGATCAGCTCGAGCGCGCGCTCGGGATCCCACTTGCGCATCAGGACGAGCTTTCCGCCGCCGGCGGTGTTGGCGACCAGGATGCTGTGGCAACCGGTCGCGTGGAAGAACGGCACCGACAGCAGGTAGGCGTTCTGGGCGCGGGAGGGATCCGCGATGGACGCCGAGGTGGAGGCTGGGCGGGCCGAACGGGCCGCTGCCCGGGCGGCGCTGAACGCCAGGCTGAGCAGGTTGCCGCAGATGTTGCGATGGGTGCCGAGCGCCCCCTTGGGCTTCCCCGTCGTCCCCGACGTGTAGAAGATGGTGGCGTCGTCCTCCGGCTCGAGCGTCACTTCCGGCAAGGCGACATCGGTCGGGCCGGGGTCGGTTCCCACTACGTCCTGGTAGGCGTCGACTCCAGGCGGGACGTTCCAGATCCCATCGTCATCGGTCGTGCGAACGCCGATGACGCCGGTGAGCTCCCTGAGCCCCGGCAGATGGGGCGCGAGCCGCTCGAGTCGCTGGCCGTCCGCGACCAGGACCTTGGCGCCGGAGTCAGCCAGGCCATATTCGAGCTCGGGACCGGTCCACCACGCGTTGAGAGGCACGACGATCGCGCCGGTGGTGGCCGCGGCCCAAAAGGCGACGGCCCACTCCGGGAAGTTGCGCATGGCGATGGCCACACGGTCGCCCTTGGTGACCCCGTAGTGAGCGATGAGGCGGTGAGCCAGGGTCGCGGCCTGCCGGAAGTGCTCTTCGAAGCTGGTCCGCTCGTCCTCATAGACGAGGAATGTCCGTTCCCCGTGACCCCGGCTGACCTCCAGCACGGTACGGAGCGAGGGCGGGGCGTTCTTCCAGACCCGGTAGGGGAGGCCCCGGATGGTGACCTCGTCCATCTCGAACATCTGGCCGGGGGCGGTGAGGGCGGCGTTGGTCTCGGCGACGGACGAGCTCATGCGGCGCACACCCCGGCCCGGCTGGACAGCGCCGAGCCCCGCCGCCAGAGACGGATGACGTGACGGTCGAGGCCATTGGTCAGGTACGTGAAGGACAGTCCGGTCGCGGGATCGGCCCAGGCGATCTGACCTCCGGCACCGTTGTGACCGAACGCGCCAGGAGAGACGGTGTGGCCCAGGCCTCGCTGGGCGGAACCGCCATCGTCGCCCGCCAGAACGAGACCGAGGCTGCGATTGGCGGGAACGCCGAGCAGGGGATCGGGCATGCGGTTGCGCACCCGGCCGGTGGCGTCCGCCAGCACGTCCGGCTTCCACAGGTCACCGGTGTT
>JBPYFF010000004.1:0-2636 GCA_051984455.1 Acidimicrobiales bacterium
GCCTGGCCGCTCGCGAGCTCGTCCGGGCAGTGGATGAGCTTGGCTTCGTGGCCGGCGTCATGCGGCCCAACAAGATCGGCGGTAGAGCGGTCGACCATCCCGACTTCGACGTGCTGTGGGAAACCGCGCAGAACCTTGACGTCCCGGTCGGACTGCACGAGGCCTACATCTCCGGGCTCGACACCGTTGGGATGGACCGCATGAGCTCGTATGCCGGGGCCCACATCATCAGCCACGTCTTTGAACAGATGACGAGCATGGTGGTCGCGACCCTCGCCGGGCTGTTCCAGCGGTTCCCCTCATTGCGACTCGGCTTTCTCGAAGCCGGGTGCGGGTGGGCGCCTACCTGGGTCGACCGGATCGAAGAGCATTTCGAGCGAGCCCCCGACGACTTCCGCGGCGGCGATCCGCACGGCGTCATCAACACGCGATCGTGGCTGACGTTCGAGCTGGAAGAACCGGCGCTGGCCTCCACCCTGGAGCTGGGATGGGCGGACAACGTCATGTTTGCCTCGGACTACCCCCATTTCGACGCCGTCTTCCCCGGTGCCATCAAGGCGGTCAAGGAGCGGGGCCTGCCGGACGACGTGCAGCGCAAGGTCCTCGGGGAGAATGCCCTGTGCTTCTACGGCCCGCGCCTGCAAGCGAGTTTGGAAAGGTGAGCCCATGACAACAACAGAGACCACTACAACGGAAGCCAAGCAGCCGACCGAGATGAAGATGGCCGTTTTCAACCGAGCGATCGCACCACCGTTGCCGGAGCTCACACCGGCGCAGGAGGTCGCCCTGCTGGCTCGTTGTCTTTTCGTCGAGGGATTCGACGACCATCTCGCCGGACACATCACGTACAAGCAGCCGGACGGCACCTTCCTCGTGAACCCGTTCGGGCTGACGTGGGACGAGATCCGGGCCAGTGACGTGGCCCGGATGGACAGCGACGGCAAGCAACTCGACGGTAAGTGGCCCATCACGCCCGCCATCACACTCCATGTCGAACTGCACAAGGCCAGGCACGACGTGGGTGTGTCCATCCACAACCATTGCCGCTGGAGCACCATCTGGGCCGACGTCGGCAGGGCGCCGGAGATCTACGACCAGACGGGTGCGATGTATCACGGCGAGGTCGCCATCTACGGCGAGTACTGGGGCGCGGTCGACAACGTCATGAACGCCCAGGCCGCGGTCAAGGCGGTCGGTGGGGCCAACGTCGCCCTTCTTGCCAATCACGGGGTGCTGGTCATGGGCCGCGACATCGAGCAGGCCTATCTGCGGGCGGCGTCGTTCGAGTGGCGCTGCCAGCGGGCGTGGGAAGTGGCCGCCGCCGGCGGTGGGCGGCCCATGAATTCCGATGCCGCCGCCAACTACGGCGGTTTCTTCAACCAGCACAATTTCATCGGGCTGTTTCCGGCCATGGCCCGTCGCCAGCTGCGGGCCGACCCCAGCATCCTGGACTGAGTGCTTACCATCCCCGCGGTCCTTGACGGGCAGGTCGAGGCGCGTCCCGATCAACCGCTGGTCTACATCCTCGACCAGCCCGTCACCTACCGGACGCTCCAGCACCGCTCGTTTGCTGCCGCTGGCGCCTTCACCGCGGCCGGGCTGCACGCGGGCGATCGCGTCGCCATCTTCATGGCGACCTGCGAGGAATGGCTGACGGGGTGGTTCGGCGCGGCCCGACTCGGTGCCGTCACCGTCCCGGTCAACACCGCCTACCGGGGAGACTTCCTGGCCGCCCAGCTGCGTGACAGCCGGGCGTCGGCGGTGATCACCGACGCCGAGCTCGTCGATCGGGTCTTTGCCGTCGCGGGAGAGGTCCCGGGCCTGCGGCTCGTGTTCGTCGGGGGGGCACCGGTCGGGGAGACGGCGCCGGCCGGGCTTGCCGTGCTGTCAACCGACGCTCTGCTCGACGGCGATCCGACCCCCCGGCCGATCGGTTCCGGGTCGGGCGGGCCGGGCTGGAACCAGCCGGCCGCGATCTTCTTCACCTCTGGCACCACCGGCCGCTCCAAGGGCGCGGTGGCGACTCACCACTACCTGATGACGGCGGCCGCCACCATGGTCGACTGCTGGCATCTGCAACCGGGAGAAGTGGTCTACGCGCCTCTTCCTCTCTTCCACCTCAGTGCCATCGGGTCGGTGCTCGGTCCCATGCTCGCCGGTGGCACCGGTGTGCTCGAGCGGGCGTTCAGCGTCAACGCCACGTGGGACCAGGTCCGCCACTACCGCGCGTCGGGGATCGCGCTCGCCGGCGCCATGGTCAGCATGCTGTGGAACCTGCCGCCCGACGAACGCGACGCTGACCTCCCCCTCCGCTTCCTGTCGGCCGCGCCGGTCCCGAAAGAGATCTATCACGCCATCGAGGACCGGTACTGCTGCCGGATCGTCACCGTGTACGGGTTGTCCGAGGCCTTCCCGCTGGCCTACGCCGGCATCAGCGACGACAATCCGCCGGGGGCCTCGGGACGGTTCAACCCGAATTTCGACGTCCGGATCGTGGACGACGACGACACCGAAGTTGCGGCCGACGTGGTGGGAGAAGTGGTGTGCCGGCCCCGCCACTCGCACATCATGTTCGAGGGGTACGACGGCCGGGCCGATGCCACCCTCGAGCAGCTGCGCAACCTGTGGTTCCACAC
>JBPYFF010000005.1:0-3393 GCA_051984455.1 Acidimicrobiales bacterium
CGCGGGCAAACGTCGCCCACGCGGTGCGCACGATCGCTGAGATCCGTTGAGCACCGGCGCCGGCGCCAAGGAACTCCGCCCACCCTTCCCGGTCGAAGGTGCCGAACGTGAACGGCAGGTCCACGGCATGGAACGCCCCCAGCGCAGCCGCGGCACCGCCCGCACGCCAGGCGAAGCTATAGGCAAAGGTATGTGGCTGGTGGAGAGCCAGCGCGGCCAACGCTTGCTCAGCGGGCAGTCGCATGAGCCCGTCGCTCATGATCGCCCCGGCTACTTCGGCCAGCCCTTTCTCCGCCAGTAACTTCTCATACCTGGCGAACAGCCCCTCGACTGCGGGCCGCTCCGTGCCTACCCCTGTCGCGCCGGAGATGATGGGAAAGAGGAACTCCACCAGTCGATCGCGCTCGAGCCCGGACAGGCCCTGGGCGAAGAGTTGCATTTCGTCGGCCGTCGTGCCGAGCACGATCTCAATCGAAGCAGCCCGCCCGCGAGCCAGACCTGAGACCGGCTCCTCCGCAACGAACGAGCCGTCGACCACCGGGTGGAAGGGCATGGGCCCGCCCGATCCGGCCAGGTCCGCGACCGCCCCAACCTGGGCCGCGACCACGTCGTCTGCGGATGCCGTCCAGAGACGGGACGAGCCGCCGAGCCTGGCCAGGAAGCGCTCCGCGACCCTCGAGGCCAGCTCCGGCCTGACCACCTGGCTGACGCCTGGGCTCTGCAGGATGGCCCGGCGGAACAACCCGGCCGCCCCGGGCGCCACCAGGAGATGCAAGATAGCGCCCGCCCCTGCTGACTCGCCGAAGAGAGTCACGTTGCTTGCGTCGCCTCCGAACGCGGCCGCGTTGTCCTTGAGCCAACGGAGCGCGGCCACGATGTCAGAGAGCCCACAGTTCGGCACCACTCCCGCGTCGGGCAGGAACAGGAACCCGAGCGCGCCCAGCCGGTAGTTGAGCGACACCATGACGACGTCCTGCTCGGCCGCGAAGAGGGCTGCGTCGTAGATGCCCAGGCTTCCCGCCCCAATGGTGAAGGCGCCACCGGGGATCCAGACCATGACCGGTCGGGGTTTGCCGTCCGGGTCGCCGGCCGGAGCCCACAGGTCGAGCGTGAGGCACGACTCGGCGGTGTGCTGCGGCTTCATCCCCGGCAGGAGGGAACCCATCGGATCGTCCCCCGGCTGCGGAGGTGCCGGCCCCGGCTCGTCGGCCACCAGGACGCCGGACCACCGCTCGGCCGGCTCGGGCGACTCGGCCGGCCGGAACCTCAGGTCACCGACCGGCGCCCGGGCGAAGGGAACGCCCCGAAACGCGACGGCCTGGCGTCCGGCGCCGGCAGGTACGACGTGCCCCTTGATCCGTCCGGCGCTCGTCTCCACGACGGAGCCAGCTTCCCTGCGCGATGGCATTGCGCCAGCATCTCACAGCGGCATTCCCTGGCCGCCATCGACCATCAGGCTGTGCCCGGTGATGAAGGCAGCGTCCTCGCTGGCGAGGAACACCGCCGCCCGCCCGATGTCTCGCTCGCAGTCACCGACCCGACCGAGTGCCGCCCGGGCCTCGGCCAGGCGAGCGAGGTCGGGATTGCGTATCGCCCACTCCTCGAACTGCTCGGAGCGGGCGAACGGGCAGATGGCGTTGACCCTGACCCCGCTGGCGCCCCATTCTCGTGCCGCCACCCGGGTGATGGCCCTGACCGCCTCCTTCACCGGGGCGTAGGCCCCGTAGCCGGCCGAGGCGGAAATGCCGGCACCCGAGCCGAAGTTGATGACCGAGCCGCGGGTATCACGGAGGTAGGGCAGACACGCCTGCATGGCATTCACCACCCCCAGGTAGCCGACCCGCCACATTTCTTCTATTCGAGCCCGGCTCGTGTCCTCGAATGGTTGAACGACGCCCTTGGGCAGGGCACAGGTGACGACGACATCGAGGCGCCCGAAGCGTTCGATTACGGCGGCGACGGCGCGGTCAACGTCGTCGCGATCTGAGACGTCGCCGCGTAACGGGAGGGAACCGGTGCCGCGCGCCTGGCACTCCTCGGCCGAGCGGCCAGCCGTCGCCTCGTCGATGTCGACGATGCCGACCCGGGCTCCCTCTGAGGCAAAGGCGCAGGCGATTCCCTTGCCGATACCGCGCCCTCCGCCGGTGATGAGGGCAACCCTGCCTGCCAACCGGCCCTCCGCCATCAGTGCGCCCCCTGAACATCGCTGCTAAGCCCGGACGGTTTCCCGGATCGGTCGGCCCAACCTGGGGGAAGGACTCCCACGCCCCTTGACGCTACCTGCGAAGGGCACGATCCTCCGCGTCGAGATGGCTCACACTGGCAAGAGAGGCTGGACCTGTTCCGGCTCGGGTTCGTTTACTGAGGGGGCAGGAGTCGACTCTTCCCTCCGGGTCCAGGGCTTGAGCGTCATCCTCTCCGCGATCTGCCGGTAGGTCAACTGATTGCCTTTGGCATCCGTCATCGGTTCGCTCCTTCAAGACAAGGAGGGCTTCTGCCGTCGTTGGCGTCCGCACCGGTCGACCTTGTCTTCACTCATGTTCAACGCTCCACACTGTCCCGCGTTACGTTCACGAGGCCGCTTCGTCGCGTGCCATCGGGCACACCTGGCGTCATGCCGCGGCGAAGCACCGGCCTTCTGGCGCGAGTTCTCGCCCCCGGGCGGTGCACTTCTCTCCCCAGAGTGGATTTGTGGAGACTTGGCCCCAACAGGACCTTCCCCTAAGAGCCCCGATGTGAGCGGCCGTGGCCCTCAGGCCGGTCGGTCATCGGGCGCGTGTTGTCGATGCAAGGATCGCTCCCGCCGTCAAGGACGGCGTCATCTGAGACGAGCTCTTCTCGGCGCTCATAAGGCACACGCAGCTGTGTCACGGCCAGCAGCAGCGGGTGATTGAACGACATGCTGCCGAGAGCCCGCCACTTCCTCATCCCGATTTGCTCGCCTTTCTCGATGGCTACCCTCCTGCGATTGTGAGGCAGAGAGCTATCGAGGGTCTTGGCCTTAGACGACAAACTTTTGCCATTTGACGACACGGCCCAGCTGCCGGCCCCGCGACGGCGCCCACTACTGCCTCGGCGCAGCGCTGGCCCGGCTCGAGGGCCGGGCCGCCTTTGACCAGCTGCTCGACCGCCTGCCTGACTATGAGATGGTGGGCCAGCCGGCGCGCATTACGTCGCACTGGGCGCGGGCGTTCGAGTCGCTCCCCATCGCATTCGAGCCACGACCTGCACCCTGAGGACACCGCGGCGTCAACTACACCTACGCTGACGGCCAGTCAGATGAAGCACGCGGGCGGTCGCCCCTGGACGACGAGGGAGCCATGGACAACGATCACCGAGCCACGCCATCGGCGGGACCGCCTGTAAGTGGCGGAGGGCGCAATGACGATTGTC
>JBPYFF010000006.1:0-4613 GCA_051984455.1 Acidimicrobiales bacterium
GCTCCTCGACGGTGGCCCCCAGACGTTTGGCTTCGGCCGCCGCCTCGGCGCAGATCTGCCGAGCGCTCTCCGCCGCATGCTGGTGTATGTCGGCGGGAACCGCGATGGTCGCAACGTCGGCTACCAGCATCGCCTGAGGAGGTCGATAGGCATGAACGACGTGCAGTCTGGCGTCGCAGAGCGCGGCGAGCTGCGCGGCATGGACGACGGCTTGACGAGCGGTCGGTGAACCGTCGGTCCCCACGACGATCGTTTTGTACATGGCTGGCAATGCCCCTTCGCGCGGTGAGCACTTCACAGTATCAGCCCGGCAGCAGCCTTACTGGAGGCCGGGGGACTGGCTGAATGGCGGCCGTGTCGCGCAACCGTCATATATTGATATTGTATGCAATCAGTCGATCCCTCAGCTGCTGCTTGAGGATCTTGCCCATGGCGTTCCGGGGCACGACGTCCACCAGCTGGAGTTGCTCGGGCCACTTCTGCCGTGCCACGCCCTCGCTGTGGCAGTGCTCTGCCAGCACGGCAAGAGTGATCGTATGCTCCGGCTCGGGCACTACCACGGCGCACACCCGCTCGCCGGTCCTCTTGTCCGGGACGCCGACGACGGCGACATCGGCGACCCCGGGATGCCGGAGCAAGACGTCCTCGAGCTCGAGGGCGGAAATGTTCTCGGCATTGCGAATGATGACATCCTTCAGCCGCCCGGTGATCCGGACGTTGCCCTCCCGGTCGATCTCGCCGAGATCTCCAGTACGGAACCAACCTTCAGCATCGAACGCGGCGGCATCTCCGGCCTGATCGACGTAACCAAGGAAGCACTGGGCGCCCTTGAGCCGCAGCTCGCCGTCGACCTCCCGGATCGAGACGCCGGGAGACGCCCGGCCGACGGTCTCGGCGAGGACGCGGGGTGGGTCGGCCGGCGTCGCAGAGGTAGCGACCGGAAACTCGGTCAGGCCCCAGGAGTTGACCACGCCCGGGACATCGAACACCTTGACCAGTTCATGGATCAGCTCCGGCGGGGTCGGTGCCCCGCCGGCCGCGAAGATGCGAAGAGCGGGGAACAGCCGTTCATCTCCATGACGCCGCTGGGCGTCGAGAAAGGCGCGAAAGAATGGCTGGGCGCTGCCGAGGATGGTCGGCCGGTGGGCTGCTGCGCGCTCCGGCGTGCTCCCCGGGTCCCACGAATCGAGCAGGACGAGGCGGGCGCCGCCGACCAGCGCCGCCGTCGCCATGGTCACGCCGCCGATGTGGGTGATCGGAAAGGCGATTGGATAGACGTCGCCTTCCCCGAAACCGAGGTGCTCATTCATGCCCCGAGCAGACGCCATGACCGTCTCGTCACTGTGACGGGCGCCCTTGGGATCCGCCGTCGTTCCCGACGAGAAGTACAGCCACCGGCATTCAGTCGAGGACCGGGGCGGGGCCGGCAGTCCCGAGGGGTCAGCCAGCGGGAGTCGCAGATCCGAGCCCACCCCTCCCTCCATGTCGATGCTGACCACGTCCAGGCCCAGGTCACGGGCCATCCCGGCGTGATCGAACCCCCGCCAGGTGTGAGCGGTAATGAACAGCTCGGTTCCCACCGTCCGCGTGATGAGCCCGACCTCCCGCTCGCGCAGGATGGGGATGATGGGATTCTGGACGGCACCAGCTCGGGCCAGTGCGGCCAGGACGACGATTCCCTCGATGGTCGTCGGCAGCTGCCATGACACGACGGTGCCCGGTTGGACCCCGAGGCCGGCCGCGACCTGTTCCGCGGCCGCGCACAGCTGGGACGTGGTCAGGGTGCGGCCGTGGTCGTCCGCCAGCACTGCTCGTGAGGGCGCCCGTGCTGCCGCCTCAGTGATCAGCTGCCAGAAGGTCCGCACAGATCAGCCGATCAGCCGAAAATCAGCGGGAAGCCGGCGCTCGCTGCCCATACACGAACGGACTTCGACCGACCAGCTCCCAGATGGGATCGGCGCAGTCAAGTCCTTCGGCCCGTAGCTGGCGAACGAGGAGCTTGGCGGTTGCGGTTGTGGGCAGCGCTCCGGAAACGCGCACGTACCGGGGCGCCCATTTCGTGCCCAGATCGGTTTGCTCCTGCAGGAACTGCCCAAATGCCACACCGTCCAGGCTGACGCCGGGGCGCAGCTGAACCGCCGCCATCACCTGGTCGCCCACCACCGGGTCGGGAACTGCATACACCGCCGCCATCACAACATCCGGGTGGCGTTCGATGATGCGAACGACCGGTGCCGCCGCGAAGTTCTCCCCGTCGACTCGCAACCAGTCGTCAGCGCGCCCGGCAAACCACAGGTAGCCTCCGGCGTCCTTGTAGACAAGGTCCCCCGTCCAGTACCACCCGTTTCGTGTTCGGCTCTCTTCCGCCTCGTCGTTGTCCCAGTAGCCCTCGAAGGCCCCGCGGCCCCGTGTCGACACCAGTTCCCCGATGGCTGCTGACGCGTTGAGGAGACGGCCGGCATCATCGAACTCGGCCAAGGCGCATTCGACCAGGTCATCACCAACGACCAGTGCTCCCGGCGGAGCCGGGCCCAGCGCGCCCTCCGGCGTGCCCGCGGTCCTCGACACCGCCACGCCGCCCTCGGTCGAGCCGTAATTGTCGGAAACCTCGCAGCCGAACCTCCGGGCGAACCGCTCGACATCGCCGGGGGCGGCCTCGTTGCCGAAGACGTACTGGAGAGGGTTGTCGGCATCATCCTGGCGTTCGGGCGTGGCCAGGACGTAAGACAAAGGGCGGCCCACATAGTTGAAGTACGTGGCGTGATGCTTGCGAACGTCAGGGAGAAACCCCGAGGCGGAAAAGCGACCGCCCGTCGGCAGCGCCATGGTGGCTCCGCCAACGAGGGCAGGAGCCCATCCGGCCATGAGCGCATTGGAATGAAAGAGCGGCATGGCCAGATAGCAGCAGTCGAGGGGACCGAGGCCATAGCGCCGAACCAGCACGGCGCCAACGGCGGCCATCCGTCCCTGGGTGCAGCGGCAGGCTTTGGGCGCACCTGACGTCCCGGACGTAAAGATGAGGTAGCCGAGCGCGCCGGGGTCGATCTCCTCGAGCGGCCCTGCTCCAGGTGGAGGAAGCTCAGGACGACCAGCGTCAACGAGGAACACCCGCGTGTTATCCGGCGAGACCACGCCGATCCCAGGGCCAAGGTGGAGTCCCTCGACCAGACCCAGATGCGCCACGTCGGTGACCAACAGCTGGCACCGGGTATAGGCGAGCTCTTGGGCCAGGGCGGCGCCGCGGTGAGTGGAGTTAGCGCCGACGAACACCGAGGCGGAGAGGGCGCACGCTCCCAGCCACCACACGTGATCAGGCACGTTGTCCAGCAGGACGGCCACGTGGGGCGGGCCGGGCTGACGCGCGTCAGTCCACCACCTGGCCCGCCGCGCCGCCTCTTTGACTGCCTGGCTCCAGGACCACACGTCGTCCTCGAACCGCAATCCCGGATTCGGATCCTCGGCCCGCGCCAGCCAGGCTTCCGCGATCGACTTCATGCCCGTGCTAGCGGACGATGTCGAACATGGCGGAGGCCGACGTCACCGCTCGGCCCTCGTTCCCCTCGTCGTGCATGGCCAGCCGGACGCCGATCTTCCCATCTGGTGATGGCACCGCCTCGGCGTCGACGCGGAAGGGACCGACCTTGCCCCGCGCCATAAACATGACGTGCCAGGACCGCATCTGGAGCAAGTCGGTGCCCGAGAGCCCGCCGGCCAGGTCCATAGCGGCGGTCTCGAGTACGACGTGCTGAGGCCCGATATGCAGGGCAGCATCGGGTGAAGCCAGTTCAACGGAGAGCTCCGGCAGCGTCCAATGGCCGTCGTCGCGTCGAGTCGCGCCAAAGGCCTCCCACAGCGGCGGCAGGTCGGGTGAGTCGACGATCTCGAGCTTGTTCTCCTCCATCTTCTCGAGCCCCTCAGGGACCGTGCCGATCCTCGCTCCCTGACCTTCGGTGAACGCGATCACCCGGTCATGATCATCGGCGTCGACGATCTTCGAGCGGCTATAGCCCATCCGTGTGCCTGAGTGCAGGACCTCCGATTGGAAGACCTCAATTCGCTGCACGTCATGGGCCGCGTCGAGGATCTGACAGGAGTGGATGACGGGATTGGGGACGGTGACCAGGTCGGCGCCCGCGTTGCCTTCGGGCGAGCTGATCGACAGTGGCGCGACGAGCAGGCCACCCGCGGCGTTCCGCATGTCCCTGCGGAGAATGACCGTGTTGTCTTCAGGGCCGGTGTTCATCGAGCCGTGGTTGCGCCCGATGTAGCGATAGCTGAGCAGTCCCGTCCAGCGCCGCTTCAGCTCCTCCTGGTACGCCTCCGGATCATCCTTTAACTCCCTGATGTCCCTCATCACCTGGTCGCTCCTGGCCCGGGTCCGCAGCGAGGCCGCGCTGGCGCGCCTACCATACTGCGCCCATGGGATTGGGCCGGTTGTAACACGCAGTCATCCGACCGGCAGGGAGACGGTGAAGAAGTCGCGGGACTCTCGGGTCGGACCGAGATAGCGATCAGCGGGACGCTGCCTCTGCGGATACAGCTTGGCGGCGCTCACCATGCTCGGGTCGCCCGGGTTGGGATGACGGGAGAAGTTGAACGTCACCCACTCCGGG
>JBPYFF010000007.1:0-2853 GCA_051984455.1 Acidimicrobiales bacterium
GCGACCAGCACATCGGTCACCGTCACCAGAACGCTGCCGCTGATCCAGGCGGTCAGCAGTGCACCCACGATGGTGGCGGGAACGCCGATGGCCAGGCTCCACCGGATGACGCGGCCGTCGACGAAGTGGCCCCGCCGGTACGCCGAGAAGGCAACCGCCGTGGATGGGATGGTCGCGGGCAGCGGCGCGGCCACGGCCACGATGGCGGGAACGCCGGCCGCGTGCAGCAGCGGGGTGGCGATGGCGGAGCCGCCCTTCCCGAAGAGCCCGGCGAAAAAGCCGACCACCAGCCCGATCGCCGCCACGGACACATGGATCACGCCTCTATCGAACCGCGTCCTGGATCAAAGTTCCAAGACGAAGATTCGATGGATTCGATAGGTGTTACCTATATGTGCCGTGGCGGCGACGGCGGCGCGGGCGTGAAGCGCACGGGCATGGCTTCGAGTCCGCTGATGAAGTTGGCCTGCCGTCGGGGCAGCGGGTCGTCGCCCACCAGGGCCAGGTCGGGCAGGCGGGCGAGCAACCGTTCGAACATGACCCGGATCTCCAGCCTGGCCAGGCTGTTACCCAGACAGAAGTGGGCGCCGAAGCCGAAGGCGACATGCTCGTTGGGCTGCCGGGCGGCGTCGAACCGCTCCGCGTCGGGAAACTGCCCGTCGTCGAAGTTGGCCGACTCGTACAGCAGCATCAACTTCTGACCCCGGTGAACCTCCGCGCCGAAGAACGCCGTATCCCGCACCGCCGTCCGGCACATGTTCTTGATGGGCGACACCCAGCGCAGCATTTCCTCCGCCGCGACAGGGATGCCGGCCGGATCGGTGACCAGCCGGCCCATCTGGTCGGGGTGGCGAAGGAGCTGCTCCATTCCTCCGCTGATGACGTGCCTCGTGGTCTCGTCCCCACCGACGAGGATGAGCAGGGACTCGTGGATCACCTCGTCGTCATCGAAGCGATCCCCGTCGACTTCCGCATGCACGAGGACGCTCATCAGGTCGTCGGCCGGCTGCTGGCGGCGCGACCGAATGACGTGCTGGGCGTATTCGGTGTATTCGCCGAACGCCTCGGCCGCGGCCTGGATCATTTCCGGCGACACGTTCCCGCCCTGAGCACTCACCATGTCGTCCGACCATCGCAGGAGTCGATCCCGGTCGGGCGGCGCGACGCCAAGCATGTCTCCGATCACGATCATCGGCAGGGGGGCGGCCAGATCACGGACGAAATCGCACTCCCCCGTTTCACACACCCGGTCGATCAGCTGGTCGCACACCGCCCGAATGGTGGGCTCGCTGTCGCGGACACGGCCGGGCGTGAAGCCGCGGTTGACCAGTTTTCGCCGTTGCCAGTGCGCGGGGTCGTCCATGTCGATCATCATGGGCAGGGGACCGCTGTCGGGCCGGATGCCACCGGCGCTGGAGAAGGTGGTCGGGTCCTTGGAAGCGGCCAGCACGGCGCCGTAGCTGGCCACACCCCACACCTGGTTGTGCCGGTCGAAGTACACCGGTTCATTGGCCCGCATCCATTCATAAAGGGGATGCGGATCATCGGCGTAGAAGCGGCCATCGAGCAGGTCGATGTCCGGGCGGGTCGAGAGGATGGCGAAGTCGTACCGGGTCGCCCGCCGGCTCGTCAAGTCCCGGCCGGGCGGGCAGCCGCGGTGGGGCTCACCGGCGAACCGAGTTCTGGGAACGCTTCCAGGCAGGGCAAGGGCGGGAAAGCGTTCCCAGAATCAACACGCAGTGCTGCCGGGGCGTCGGCCGCCAGCCGCCGGCCGAGGAATAGTTGCGCGAACAACTACGTTACCGTGGAGCGAGTCGCCTGGAAGGAGTTGCGATGCCTGCCGTCACCGTCGACAACCTGCTCACTCTCCCGTCCATCCCCGCACCGGATCCTGCTGCCGCGGTCGAGCGCCCCGTGCTCAAGGTCACGACCGCGCCGAGGGGGTTCGAGGGGGAAGGGTTCCCCGTCCACCGCGCGTTCGCAGGCGTGGACCAGCAGTTCCTCGACCCCTTCGTGCACATGGATCAGATGGGCGAGGTCGAGTATGGCCCGGGTGAGCCCAAAGGGACCCCGTGGCATCCCCATCGCGGCTTCGAGACCGTCACCTACATGATCGACGGCACGTTCCAACACCGTGACTCGACCGGCGGCGGCGGACTGATCACCAACGGGGCGACCCAGTGGATGACTGCCGGCAGCGGCATCCTGCACATCGAGCGGCCACCGGAAGCACTGGTTGCGTCGGGCGGCCTGTTCCACGGGATCCAGCTGTGGGTCAACCTGCCAGCGGCGGAAAAATGGGTGCCGCCCCGGTACCAGGACATCAAGGCCGACCGGGTGGCGTTGCTGGCCTCACCCGACGGTGGCGCCCTGGTCCGGCTCATCGCGGGCGAGGTGGCCGGGCACGCCGGACCTGGCATCACTCACACCCCGATCAGCCTGGCCCACGCCACCCTCAGTCCAGGCGCCCAGCTCGTGCTGCCCTGGCCGAAGGAGTTCAACGCGCTCGTCTATGGCCTGGCCGGCCGCGGCACGGTCGGCTCGGACGGCCGGCCCTTCCAGAGCGGCAACCTGGCCGTCTTCGGCGGAGGCGACTTTTTGAAGATCGAGGCCGCCCAGCAGCAGGAGAGCCGCTCTCCCGGCCTCGACGTGCTCATCCTGGGTGGCCGGCCCATTGGAGAACCGGTCGCCTGGTACGGCCCCTTCGTCATGAACAACCGAGCGGAACTGGCCCAGGCCTTTGAAGACTTTCAGTCCGGCCGGATGGGAACCATCCCGGCGGATGAGGCCCGCTAACGGTAACCGGCTGAGCCGGGCGTCAGAGCCAGCCGACTCTGGCGCTGACGAGCTCCT
>JBPYFF010000008.1:0-8080 GCA_051984455.1 Acidimicrobiales bacterium
GGTGGTCGTCATCTCGCACGGGGCATCGGAGCACTCGGGCCGCTACGACCGCTTCGCTCGAGCGCTGAACTCAGCGGGGTTCGCCGCGGTGGCGCTCGACCACCGGGGGCATGGACGAACCGCGTCCAGGGGACAGGCGGGAGTCATGGGCCCCGGCGGTGGCCACGCAGTGATTGACGACCTTGAGCAGTTGCGAGCAGCCGCCCGATCGGCGACCGGCAGCCAGGTTCCGATGTTTCTCTTCGGTCACTCCATGGGGTCCTTGATCGGCCTCGCTTACCTCGTCGACCACTCGCAGGACCTCGCCGGAGGCATCCTCTGCGGGTTCCCGGTCGGCGTCGACAATGTGGGCGCCTTCCGTCAGCTCCTCGAGGCAGTCGCTGATGCCTCCACCCGTGACCAGCCCGCCCGGGATCTCTTGAGCAGCAACAATGCGCCCTTCGAGCCGGCCCGGACACCGTTTGACTGGCTCAGCCGGGACAACGACGAAGTCGACCGCTACATTGCCGACCCGCTGTGCGGCGACGATAACCCGCTCACGTACGGATACCTCCTCGATCTCTTCGGCGTGGTGGCACCAGCCCGCGACCGCCTTGCCTCCATCTCTTGCCCCGTCCTGGTCATCGCGGGCGACAACGATCCCGCGGCCGGGATGGGTGCACACCCATCCGCTCTGGCCGACGCCCTCAAAGCCGATGGCGTCCCGGTCGAGCTCAAGCTTTACCAGGATGCTCGCCACGAGCTCCTCAATGAGACCAACCGCGACGCGGTGACCGCGGACATCATCGAGTGGCTGCAATCGCAGCTCTGATCGTCCGGGAACTTATCTCCGGCCGCCCGTCTGTCATCTAAGGTTCGACGATGCGTTTCGGGCTGGACGTTGCTCAGCAACGAATGCCGTGGGACGAGGTCGTCAACCGGGTGCGGTTCGCCGAGGACCTCGGCTTCGACGGCGCGTGGGGGTTCGACCACTTGCAGCCGATGTACGGCGAAGGACCGGGCGAGACATTCGAAGGCATGACGACGCTCGCCGCCCTCGCCGGCGTGACGTCGCGGATCCGGCTGGGGCTGCTCGTGACCGGCGCGACGTACCGGCACCCTTCGGTGTTTGCCGCTGAGGCCGTGACGATCGACCACGCTTCCCATGGCCGGCTCGAGCTGTCGCTGGGCGCGGCCTGGTTCGACCAAGAGCACCACGAGCTCGGCATCCCGTTTCCCTCAACCCCTCAACGCTTCGATCTGCTGGAGGACACCCTCGAGATCGTGACCCGCCTCTTCACCGGCGACGTGGTGTCGTACCAGGGGCGGGTCGTGTCGTTGAAGGAGGCGCAGCTCCGTCCCGTACCGGTCCAGCGGCCCCATCCCCCGATCTGGATCGGCGGCAGCGGCCCGAGGCGGACGCTCCCGCTCGTTGCTCGGTACGCCGACGTGTGGCACACGTGGGGGACGCCCAACTCGCTGCGCGAGGCCAACCAGCGGCTCGACGACCTGGCGACCGTGGCGGGCCGTGCGCCGTCCTTGATCGTACGAGCAAGCTCGCTGTCCCTGGACGACCTGGACACCGCCCGCAGGCATGCCGCAAAGTGGCGGGACGCCGGTTACGGCTACCTCATCTGCATGTGGCCGGGAGCCGGCCGCGAGAAGGTCGAACGCTTCGCGCGCGACATCCTGCCCGAGGTCGCCGGGTAAGGAGCGTCAGCCGGACTCAGTACCGGCGGGGATGAAATCCAGGTACAGGCGGGTGAGCCCACGCAGGATGTACGTCGGCACGTACGTGTACCGGCGGGCGTCTGGCGGTCCATGGTGTTCCTCCGAGATGCTGATCTCCGCCGTGCGGTCGAGGAGGCGATCGATGGTGACCCTCGCCTCCAGACGGGCGAGGGATCCGCCGGGGCAGCTGTGGGGGCCGCGCCCGAACGCGAGGTGGTCCCGCGCGTTGCTGCGAGCGATCTGGAACTCCGCCGCGTTCGGGAAGTGGCGGGGATCTCGGTTGGCCGCGCCGTTGAGCACCATGAGGGTGGCGCCCGCAGGGATGCCGACACCGCCGACGGTCGCCGGGTACCGCGAGAGCCGGAAGTCCCCTTTCACCGGGGACTCGATCCTCAGCGTTTCCTCGACGAAGCTCGGGATGAGGTCCCGGTGCTGGCGGAGGAGCGCCTGGAGATCCGGCCGCTCGCCGATGAGCTGGAGGGCGGTGCCAAGAAGTCGCACGGTTGTCTCCTGCCCGGCGGCGAAGACATTGGCCGCAACCCGGGCGACGTCGATGACCTCCGGGAGATCGCCGTTCGGGAACGTCGTCGTCGCCAGGGCGGTCAGGACGTCGTCTTGCGGCTCTCGCCGGCGGTCCTCGATGTAGCGACTGAAGCGGTCATAGAGCCACGCCAGCGGGCTCTGCGACATCGTGTCCTTCGTGCTGCCGACGGCGTCGTGGCCCGGTCGTCGTGCCAGGGCTGCCCGGAACTCATCGTGCTCCTCTTCGGGAACACCGAGGAGGTCGGCAATGACCAGCAACGTGAAGGGGTTGGCGTAGTCGCCGACGAACTCCAACTGGCGCCGCTGGATGAACTGGTCGATTTGACGGTCGGCCAGCCGCCACACGTACTCCTCATTCTCCTTCAGCCGCTTCGGCGTCAGTTGCCGCATCAGCAAGTGCCGGTGGTCCCGGTGCTTCGGCGGGTCCATCGTCAAGATCTGGTCGCTGAACGGGAGCTTGTCGCGGTGCTGCTCGATCAGTTCGCTCGCATCGTCGCGGCCCTCGAGCGCAACGGGAAACCCGGGAAACGGCCCGGTCACCGAATTGCAGGACGAGAAGGTGTCGGCGTCGGCGTAGACGGTGAACGCCTCGTCGTAGCCGGTCACCATGTACACGCCGTACTGCGGCTCGCGCTGCACCGGGCACTGGTTGCGGAGCCATTCGAAGTAGGGGTAGGGGTCGGCGACGAGCGCCTCGCCACGAAAGAAGTCAATGGCGTCATAGTCAGTGATCGTCTGGTCCATGCCAGCGTCCTGAACCAGATCACTCGCGTTCACGCGACCCCCTTCCCACCTCGGAGTTGCCGCCGATCGGAGCCGTATACTAACCGCTCGCAACAACCGATGAGCCCGGACGCGCGCCCGAATGAATCCTCACCCAGCATCCGACGACAGCTTCACCCCGCGGGCGGGCGATACCGACGTGCTGATCGTCGGCGCCGGGATCACCGGCATCTATCAGCTGTATCGAGCGGTGAAAGCCGGTTTCTCGGCGCAGCTTCTTGAGGCAGGCGACGGCGTAGGAGGGACCTGGTACTGGAACCGCTATCCGGGGGCCCGGTTCGACTCCGAGAGCTACAGCTACGCCTACCTCTTCTCAAAAGAACTGTTCGAAGACTGGGAGTGGAAGGAGCACTTCGCCGAACAACCGGAGATCGAGCGCTACCTCAACCACGTGGTCGACCGGTTCGATCTTCGGCAGTACATCCGGTTGGGTGCCCGCGTGACGTCGGCCGTCTACGACGATGCAGAGCGGAGCTGGACGGTCACGGCCGGCGACGGCACCGTGTGGCGGACAAACTTCCTCATCGCCGCGACCGGCGTCCTGTCGGTGCCGCACTTCCCTGACGTGCCCGGCCGTCAGGACTTTCGAGGTGAGCAATACCACACCGGCCTTTGGCCGTCGACGCCGGTGGACTTCGCCGGTAAGCGGGTCGCCATCATCGGGACCGGATCGAGCGGCGTGCAGCTGATCCCTGTCATTGCCGGCGAGGTTGCCGCTCTGACGGTGTACCAGCGGACCGCCAACTGGTGCACACCGCTAAACAACGCAGCCATTACCTCTGAACAGCAGGCCCGATTGAGGGCTGATTTCGAAACGCTGCGCCACACCTTGAGCACGTCGTCACACGGATTCCTGCACCAGCCGCACGATCGCGCCACCTTCGATGACGCCGTCGAGGAGCGGCGGGAGTTCTACCAGGAGATGTGGAACAGCCCGGGCTTCTCGAAGCTCACCAGCAACTACACGGACCTGTTGTTCGATCAGGCCGCCAACACGGAGTGGTGCGACTTCATCGCGGGCAAGATCCGCTCCATTGTCAAGGACCCCGATACCGCGGAGAGGCTCATTCCGAAGGACCACCGCTTCGGCGAGCACCGGCCACCCTTCGTGACGGGGTATTACGAGGTCTACAACCAGCCCAACGTCTCCCTCGTCGACCTCAAGCAGACGCCGATCGAACGTATGACGGAGACCGGAATCGAGACCGCGGAAGCCCGGCGGGACTTCGACATCGTCGTGTGGGCCACCGGTTTTGACTTCGGAACCGGGGCGCTGATGCGCTTGGGTATCCGGGGTCGGGATGGGCTCGCGCTGGATCAGTACTGGGACGAGGGTCCAAGGACGTTCCTCGGCGTTCAGACGGCCGGGTTTCCCAACTTGTTCTTCCCCGGCGGACCGCACGCTGCGGCGGGAAACAACCCGCGCTACAACGGCGATCAGGTCGACTTCATCGTCGAGACGCTGATCTATGTCCGGGACCACGGCTACCAGGCCATCGAAGTAGACCCTGCGGCTGAGGAAGGGTGGACGAGCATGGTCGACCGAGGCGCAACCAGGGCGCCGTCGTTCGGCGAGAGTAGCTATTACTTCGGGGCCAACATCCCCGGGAAGCCTCGCAAGTATCTGCTCAACTCCGGCGGACGCCCCAAGCTGTTCAAGGAGATCGCGAGGGTCGTCGAGAACGATTACAAGGCGTTCAGACTGTCCGGTTGCTCTGACTACCGTCGGACCTCTGCTTGAGGACTGGTGGCTGGCGACGACCGCCTTCAGACGGTCGCGACCGGCGTCAGCGGAGAACCGACGGCTCCGGGTAGCCGGAGGGGCGGCGCAGTGAGCAGGAATCGACTGCGGTTGTGCTCTCGCAGCCAGGTGGCGAGCTCGTGCAGATACCACATCTCTCCTAACGGCACGCCTAGCCGGAAGAGGCAGAGATGGTGGATCGGCAGGAACGAATGCCGGCGCTCATCCGGATCCCGGCCTAACAGTCCCTCGACCGCGTAGTTGTCCGCGACAAGAGCCGCGATCTGAGAGTCCCGGATCCACTCGAGCAAAGAGGTGTCCCGGGCGTCGAGGTAGCTGCACATGCGCTGGATTTTCACGGGATCCGGCTGGCGGTCCCACCGGAGTACCTGGGTGGCGAAACCGGTGTGGAGCAACAGCATGTCCCCTGGCTCGACGACGACGTGATCGGCCGACATGATCTCCTCGAGCGTCTTTCGGTTGACTCCTCGCCAGTCCTGACCGAGGTGATGGGCAAGGTCGACGAGGACGCCCCGCCCCTGGACGCCGTGGAACGCCATGTGCTCGAGGCCGAGGTGGTGGGCGAAGCACTGGTGCGGCCCACCGTCGCCGCGAGCGTCGGGCTGCGGCCCTACCAGGTCGACACCGCTCCGGTAACCGTTGTAATAGACGGGCTCCTCGCTGCCGTCGCCGTCCGCGTCAAACTCTGCGCCGACATGGGCCAGAGAATCCCACTGCGTCGAATACTGCAGCGACAGGGTCACGACGTCGTCGGCCCAGACGTCGACATAGCGGGGATCACCCCATTCGTTCATCCGGCTCATGTGGACGTTGTAAAAGCGCGCCGGGCTCCCCTGCATGTCCTCGGTCGGCGCGAGGACCGGTGGATGGCGCCGCTGGTTGAGGGCCGTCCCGCCCGGATAGTCCAGGGGCAGGCTGAGGCAGAAGCTGATGCCCGCCTCGACTTCCCGCACGCCCTGCAGCACCTTCTCCGCCGTGAGCAGGTTGATGCGGCCGAGTTCATCATCGTCGCCCCAGTCGCCCCACGTTGAGCCGGGCGGGCGTTGTTTCCACCGCGTGCTCACCCTCTTTTCTCCTTCCAGGCGCAGAACCGCCAGACCGGGCAGCATTGCGTGTACCGACCGGTTGGCCTAGTGTCCGCTGAGGGTATCGCAGGCTCCGTCCGGGTCAGTTGCGGTCCGAAAGAATGACACCATGGCGTCAGCACGGGGAGGTTCGCAACCAGTGACGGGGAAGCCATTCGTCGTCTCGGCCGACGGGCATCTCCTCGAGCCAACGGACCTGTTCGTGACCCGTCTTCCGAAGCACCTCCGGGATCGCGCCGTGTGGGAAGAGGACTTCGAGATCGAGCCGCTCGTCGAAGGTGGGGCCCGGATCTTTCGCCGCCTGCACACTCCGGGGTTTGAGGGCTGGACCATCTCTCGTTACCGCCAGACCGGTGGTCGGATGCCTGAAGGTGACCCCCAACAGATCCTCGAGGACATGGACCTCGATGGCGTCGACATCCAGGTGATGCATCCCAACCTGTCGCTGTTTGGCCTCTATTCCGATGACCACGAGCTCTCGATGGCCCACGCTCGGGTCTACACCGATTACGTGATCGAGCGGTTTACCCCCCACTTCTCGCGACTGGTCCCGACTGCCCCCGTCCCGCTCACCGACGTCGACGACGCGGTCGTGCAGATCGAGCGGGTTGCGGCCGCCGGCTTCAGGGGCATCCTGCTGCCGGCGACTCCGCCGAAGCCTTATTACTCGAGCGAGTTCGACCCGGTGTGGGCTGCGGCGCAGGCCAACGGCGTCCACGTGTTCATGCACACCCAGACGGGCGGGGTCAAGGTCAACGACCCGGCGTCAACCACGCTCAAGGTCGTCATGGAATCTGCCGCCCAGGTCAACCGCCCGATGACCGAGAAGTCGGCCGCGAAGCGGATGATCACCCAGTCGATTTACAGCACGATCGTGCCTCAGCAGATCATCTGCGAGCTCATCGGCGGAGGCGTTCCCGAGCGCTATCCCGACCTGCACTTTGCGCTTATCGAGTTCAACGCCCACTGGCTGGCCTCGCTCGTGGGCAGCATGGACAAGTGCTGGGTCACCGGCACCGGCCAGGACGCCGATTGGTGGCTCGGCTACTGGGACGACACGCGCGCTCCCGACGACCAGCCAAACATGGCGCAGCTCTTCCGGCTCAACGAGAAGTGGCCCTACCCGCTCACGCCGGGCGAGTACATCCGGCGCCAATTCCACGTCTCCTTCCAGGAGGATCCCGTTGCAGTCGCCTGTCGGCACATCACCGGGGTGTCGGCCATCGTGTGGGGCAATGACTACCCGCATGCCGAGGGGACGTTCCGTGGCAGCCGGGAGCTGATCGCGCAGCAGTTCGCGGGCGTTCCCGCGGATGAGCGGGCCGCCATGCTCGGTGGCACCCTCGGCCGGCTCCTGGGATTCGAAGCCCGGGTGGCCGCCTGAACACGCTGCGATTCGACGGGCGCGTCGCCGTTGTCACTGGAGCAGGGCGCGGGATCGGCCGGGCCCATGCCCTTCTGCTCGCCGACCGCGGGGCGCGCGTCGTGGTCAACGACCTCGGCGGGGCGATGGAGGGCGTGGGGGCCGACGCCGGACCCGCCTCGTCAGTTGCCGCCGAGATCGCCGCCGCGGGCGGTGTTGCCGTCGCGGAAACCAGTGATGTGGCAACGGAAGCGGGAGCGCAGGCGGTGGTCGACACCGCGGCTGAGCGGTTCGGGCAGATCGACATCCTGGTCAACAACGCCGGGATCATCAGGTGGGCGGACTTCCCGAAGGCCGATCGGGACAACCTGGCGAGCCACCTCGCCGTTCACGTCGCTGGCTCCTTCAACACGACCCGGGCCGCGTGGCCACGGATGGTCGAGCAGGGCTACGGCCGCATCGTCATGACGACTTCTTCCGGCCTGTTCGGTCTCCCCAACAACACTTCGTACGCCACTGCCAAGGCAGCCGTTGTCGGATTGGCCCGCAGCCTCACTGCCGCCGGCGCCGCCCACGGCATCAAGGTCAACCTGATCGCGCCGGCGGCATTCACCCGGATGGCCGGCCAGCGTAGCGATGAGGGCGACGCCCGCATGTCGCCGGAGCTGGTCGCACCCATGGCCGCCTTTCTCGCGCACGAGTCGTGCCCGGTTAGCGGCGAGATCTACGCCGCCGGGGCCGGCCGCTTCGCCCGGATCTTCGTCGCGTCGACCCAGGGCTATGTCCAGTCCGCGGGTGCGCCGACTATCGAGGATGTTGCCCGGCACTGGGCCG
>JBPYFF010000009.1:0-2410 GCA_051984455.1 Acidimicrobiales bacterium
GCGACCAGATCGAGACCATGGGCCGTCTCGGCCGCGAAGCCAACCAGCAGCTGATCAGGCCGCTTGATGTGTCCAAGACCAACCAGGATGTCGGGCGACTGACTGTCGATCGACACCGTCACGCCGCACGTGTGACCATCGAAGCCGTAGGCAGAGCGGTCGTAGCCGATCCCGCACACCACGTCCCGCACCAACCTGGGTATCTCGATGTAGGCCGAGGTGCTGATCTCGCCCGCGACCACGACCAGCCCGGTCGTGAGCAGGGTCTCGCAGGCGACCCTTCCGTCGGGATCCTCGGCGAGGATGGCGTCCAGAATGGCGTCGGAGATCTGGTCGGCCATCTTGTCAGGGTGACCCTCGGTCACCGACTCGGACGTGAAGGTCCAGCTGGTCACGGTTGCTCCTCAGGGTGGATAGCGAGGCGGCGGGCGGCGACCGCGTCCAGGACGGCACGGGCGACCGCTCGCTTGGGCGAAAGGGGAATGTCTACGACGGTGCCGTCGGCCCCGACGATTAGAGCAGCGTTGGTGTCGTGCTCAAAGCCGGCACGCGGTGCCGACACATCGTTGGCGACGACCAGGTCGAGGTTCTTGGCCCGCAGCTTTTCCCGGGCGGAGGCGACCAGATCGAGACCATGGGCCGTCTCGGCCGCGAAGCCAACCAGCAGCTGATCAGGCCGCTTGATGTGTCCAAGACCAACCAGGATGTCGGGCGTCGGCTCAAGCAGGAGCTCTGGCACCCCGTCGGACTTCTTCAGCTTGTGCTCGGCGCTGGCCTTCGGCCGGAAGTCCGCTACCGCGGCCGCCATGATCACCACGTCGGCCGCCCCGACGCGGCTCCGCACGGCCTGTTCCATCTCGCTTGCGGTCTCGACCCGTACGACCTCGTCGAGGTCGACCACAGGGGGCAGGTCCACGGTGGTGACCAGGCTCACCCTCGCGCCCCTGGCCGCCGCCTCCTCCGCGATCGCCCGGCCCTGCTTGCCCGAGGACCGGTTGCCGATGAAGCGAACCGGGTCGATCGGCTCCCGGGTACCGCCCGCGGTCACCACAATCCGCAGGTGGGTCAGGTCCCGGGGCCAGCTCGCGGAGAGGAGATCGGCGGCCGCGGCCACAATTCGCTCGGGCTCGGCCAGGCGACCCGCTCCTTCGTCTCCGCCCGCCAGCCGGCCAACCGCCGGTTCGATGATGTGGACCCCCCGCCCCCGGAGAACCTTGAGGTTGTCCTGGACTGCGGGGTGCTCCCACATCTCGGCGTGCATGGCCGGGCACACCATCACGGGGGCCCGACTGGCGAGGAGGGTCGCCACGAGGAGGTCGTCCGAGATGCCACTGGCGTAGGCCCCGATTACCCGGGCCGTGGCGGGAGCCACCACGATCAGATCGGCGCCCTGGCCGAGGCGAGTGTGGGGAATGGGCTCGGGGCTGTCCCACAACGACGTCCGGGCCGGCTCGGACGCCAGCGCCGAAAACGTCAGCGGGCCGACGAAACGGGTCGCGTCCGCCGTCATGACGGGCGCGACATGGGCGCCGGCGTCGACCAGCCGCCGGCAGAGATCGACCGCCTTATAGGCGGCGATTCCTCCCGAGATTCCGAGGACGATGCGGCGACCGGCCAGGGGCCCGGTCGAAATCGACGCTATTGCTCGGCCTCGTCGAGCTCTTCGATGTCCTCACCCTCGTCCAGCCGGCGGTAGGTGATCTTGCCGGCCGCGATCTCCTCGAGGGCGATCGAAAGCGGCTTGCGCGACACGGAGGTGACCTGGGGGGGCACGATGGCTCCGAGCCCCTCGCCCAGCTGGTTGAAGTAAGAGTTGACCTGCCGGCCCCGCCTGGCTGCCAGGGTGACCAGGGTGAACTTGGAGTCGACCCGGTCGAGCAACGACTCGACGGGCGGATCCATCATGGTAGGGCGGCGTTCGGGCATGGTCAGGTGCGCTCCGGGTCCTTCAACGGTGTCGGTGAAGTATACCGGCCACCTCCCGGGCAGCCCTGTCCACGTCGTCGTTGACGACCACCGCGTCGGCCAGCTCGCGGCCTTTCTCCTCCTCCTTCTGGCCGAGCGCGAGCCGGGTCGAGATCTGCTCAGGGGTGTCGCCGCGGCGCCGCATGCGCGCCTCCTGCTCGTCGGTCGAGGGGGCGACAACGAGGACGACGAGGGCGTCGGGATAGAGCTGGCGGACCTGCCGGGCGCCTTCGACGTTGATTTCGAGCAGCATGTCGGAGCCGGGTGGTGGGTCTGGCACCGGCGTCCCTGACAGCTGGCCGGGCACCACCTCGGCCCACTCGATGAAGCCGCCCTTCGCCGCATTGGCCTCGAACTCGTTCCGGCTGACAAAGACGTAGGCATCCTCCGGCTCACCCTGCCGGCGGCGCCGAGTCGTCCACGACTGCGACAACCACAGGGACGG
>JBPYFF010000010.1:0-5336 GCA_051984455.1 Acidimicrobiales bacterium
TTGCCGGCGCCCCCTTCCGGTACCTCGTACAACACTCGGGAGACCTGAAGGTCGGCCAGCTCGGCTCGCATCTCTTGCTCGCCGAGTGCCGGGTTCAGCGGTGCGGCCCCCGCGCCGCACCCGCTGATGGCAAGAAAGGCAAGAATCAGTGTCGGGCCATTCGGGGCCGTCACCGCAACTCGATCGCCGTTGTCGACGCCGAGACCGCTCATGACCGAGGTCGCATTGTCCAGAGCCCGCTGAAACTGGCCATAGGTCAGTCGGGCTCCCGTCTCGGGCATGACCAGCGCAGGATGATCGTCCGCCCGGGTGATCAGGTCCCGGAGTGTGGCCGTGCTCACGAGATCACCGTAACTGCATCCAGAGCTGGCCAGGGCTCTCGGGGTGTCCTAGAGGCGCATATGCAGCCGCACGGCGCTTCCTGCTGAGGAGGAGCGGATCTGGACCAGATCACAGACCTGGTTGGCCAGCCAGAGGCCGCGTCCACCTTCTCCATCGAGAGATGGCCTCCGCCGGCCGGCGAGCGGCGAGGTGATGCGGCCGCTATCGCAGACCTCGTAGATGACCCGATCCTGCTCGCGCCAGACGGAGAGCGTCCCCCGACCTCGCCCATGGCGAAGGCTGTTGGTGACCACTTCGTTGACCGCCAGCACCAGCTCGGCCGTGCGAGCATGGCCGACCCCGGCGCCGGTCGCCTGTTCGAGCACAATTTTCCGAAGGTCGGCGAGCCGGTTCCCCGACAACGAGAACCCTGACAATGAGAAGAGGAGGGCATCGGGGGGCGGATCGGGCAGCGGGGCGGAGAAAGTGGCAGCAATTCCGTCCAGACCGCAGTAACGATCACTGTTGGTGTGGCTGCACTCCGCCACCGCCAGGACCGACGGTTCGAGCCGGCCGGCGTCGTAAGGGCAGAGAAGCCGAAACCCATGGGCGTCGCCAAAGGCGAGGTTCAACAGACTCTCGTGGTACTGGCTTTCCACCAGTTCCGGGCCGGTGCGTCCCGGCCAGACCGGCTCCCCCACACCGCGCAGGCCCGTGTCGCCAGGGCACCCTGAGAGGAACTCCTGCCAGGCCGGAATGATGAGGGCCGGATTGCGGCCCAAGCTGCGCATGTCCATGAACCCGACGCGATCGGCTGCACCATCGAGCTCCCGTCGTAAGAGGTCGATCTTGGATGCGTCAACCGCCACGAGAACCGGCTCGTCGTTCGCCAGCCCATCGAGGATGAAGGGGATGAGACCTGATACGAACCCACGTTCGTCCAGATAGAAGAAGGCGTCGTGCTGGAAGTGCCGGTCCATGATCAGGTTGGCAAGAAAGGCGTCCTGCGACACGGAAGCTACCCAGGTCAGCGCGCCTCAAACCTGGGCAAGCTGACACTCATGGAGTATCGTCCAGGCAGGTTGAGTCAGCAGCCGGCCACTGCATTCTGAGGTTGTCCTCCAGGAAGGAGGATGATGCCTGACGATGGGTACGGCGCGGTGATGCCCTCCTCGAAGCTGCCGCTGGGCTTGCGCGTGGCGTGCCGTCAAGAGCCAACCGCAATCGTGATTGTGGTGGCGGGCGACATTGACCTCGGCACGATCAGCTATTTCTCCGCCGCCCTGGAAGGCGGGGTGCGGGAACCGAAGGCCGACCTCGTGGTGGACATGGAAGATGTCACCTTCATCGATGCCACTGGCCTCGGTGCACTGATCCGGGCTCATAACTTGCTCAGCCGTCAAGAAGGCCGACGGATGATTGTCCGCAACGCGCCACGGTCCACCCGGCGGCTGTTCGAACTCACCGGCCTGGACCGGGTCCTCCACATCGGCACATTGACCTCGAGCTAAGCGAGCCATTTGGAAAGGCGCGTTTGGAAACGGGCGGCAAGGGGAAGGTGCTTGCCGTATGTTCCGAGACCCTCCCCTGCCGAACGTTCGCAACCTGGAGGGCTCATGGGTCGGGCTCCGGCTGATAGACGGGTCCCGGATTGAAGGGCAGCTCATCTCTGCGGGTGGCGGGAGAGTACAGACGCTGTGGCTGCTGGTCGGGGATGGCGACGAGTTCGTACCCCTCGGTCGGGTGAGCACGCTGTGGGCGTATCAGCCGTGGGCGCGGAATGGAACGACGGGCTAACGGGTCCCGGTCACTTCACCGTCACGGCCAGGATGCAAACGTCGTCCTCGAGGTGCGACGGTGCAACGTTGGACAGGACCAGGTCGCAAAGCTCCGCCGGTGACCCGACGTGACCGCGGACGGCCTGCTGGAGAAGGGTGATTCCGTTGCCGACGGGCCGGTTCCGATCCTCAACCAGGCCGTCGGTATAGAACATGAGCCGAGAACCGCGGGGAACCGTCAACCCCTCCTCGGTGTGCACCACCCTCTCACTCTCCACCGCCGTCGCCGCCCCGGCCCCCAGGGCGACCGATTCGGCGCCCGAGAGGAGGCGAGCGTTGCCGAGACGGTCGACCATGACCGGCGGAGGGTGCCCGGCGTTGACGATCGTGACGTGGCCGGAAGCCGGCTCGAGCACGGCATAGACCAGGGTTGCGATCTGGGTCTCGTCCAGCCGTTCGAGCAGCCGGTCGACTCTTGACACGACCTCTGACGGGCTGTACCCGTCGATCGCATAGGCGCGGATTGCCAGCCGCAGCTGACCCATCACCGATGCGGCTTTGATCCCGTGGCCCATGACGTCGCCGATCACGAGGGCAACTCGCCCGGATTCGAGCTGGATCACGTCATACCAGTCGCCCCCCACCTGGGTGCCGGGCGCGGCGGGGACGTAGCGGGCGGCGATATCCATCCCACCGAGCACCGGAAGGTCGTCGGGCAGAAGACTGGTCTGAAGGGTGACGGCTATCTGGTGCTCCCGTTCAAACAGCAGGGCGTTGGCCAGGGCGACCGACCCGAGGCCGGCCAGCTGACGAAGGGCAGCCTCGTCGCTGGCACTGAACACCTCGTCGCGATCCCAGACGACGAGCACGCCGTTGGGAACATGCTGCGCGGCCATGGGAACGCCCAGCGCGGCGGGAGTGTCAGGGTCGGAGGAATTGCTGCGGTGCGCAGTCCGGGTTGCCATAACCCTGGCGGCGACCTCTTGAACAGCGTCCGGCACCGGTCCGGTCGCGCCGACAAACATGCCGTCCTCGGTGTCGAGTCTGACGCCGGCATTGGCCGAGCCGGCCACCTTCCGAGCCTGTTCGGCCAGCTCGACCAGCCGATCGTCCGCTCGAAGGTGGGCGATGATGGCAACCGACGCTTCCGCGACCGCCCGGAAGTGCTTGGCAATGACTTCTTCGACTCTGGCCAGCTCCCGCGCCTGCCAGAACCCGGGTTGGGCCTGCTCGAAGGACGCTAGAACCTCCAACAGGAACTGATCTGCCGCTGCCAATTCGGCCACCGGGAATTCGTCCGGGCGCACACCCTGGGCAACCAGCTGGCGCAGCGCCGTCTGGTGAACCTCGACCACCTCCAGGACTCCGACGCCTGCCTCGAGCGCCTGTCGACCGAGCTCAGAGGCGGCAGCCAGTCCTGCCGTGTTCCCCCGCTCGAGATGGCGGGCCAACACGTCCAGATAGTCCTTGATGGATGCCTCCTCCGCCCTGCGAGCTGTGCCGGGCCTCAGTCGCGGGATTCCCGCCGGCCCACCCCCTGTGGTCTCAAAGGACGCCTGCGACGGCTGAATTGTATCGCCGAAGCGGCGGGGCTAATCCAGCCGTTCCCAGGTCCCGGTGTCGACGACCTGCTGGGCCAGGTCCCGGAGCTTGATGTTTTGCCGCTGAGACGCAACCCGAAGGACATCGAAGGCCGCAGCCGGCGTGCACTTTTGCCGCTCCATGATGATGCCCTTGGCCTCGCCGATGATGTCACGGGACGCGAGCGCATCGGTGAGATTGCCCACGAGCGCCTGCATCTTTTCGAACGCCATCGCGTTCGACAGCGTGACTGCGGCCTGTCTTGCCAGCTCATTGGCGGTCCACTCGTCACGTTCGCGGAAGGGGCCGGAGGCCGAGTAGAGGTTGAGCGCACCGACAACGGTGTGGTCGACCGGGAGGGGGACGGAGCAACTGCTCAGAATGCCTTCGGCTGCGGCCTGGCGGGCAAAGGCCGGCCACCGGGTGTCAGTCCGGATGGAGTCGACCTTGATCAGCTCGCCCGTGCGCATAGCCACCAGGCACGGCCCGTTGCCGGCCGCGTACTGCTCATCGTCGATCCGCTGGGCGACGTCGCTGGTGGTCACCCGGGACCCGACCTTTCCGTTGGCCGACACGCTGACGCCGCAACAGTCGCACGCCTCGATGACCGAGACGGCGAGGTCGGCGACCCGGTGCAGGGCCGCCTCGAGGCCCTCCTCGGTCAACAGGAGCCGCGCGAGCGCGCTGACGGCGTCCTGCAACTCCTCTGGTAGATGATCCACAGCGATGCCCCTGTGGATATCGGCCTTTGGCTCTAGCCGCACAGAGCTATCTCCTTCCGGAGATCATGATAGGCCGTCAGTTCGGTAGCGTACAGAGTCGATAGGCCCTGGTTGGGTTTTGACTCCCCCTGAGGGGGTAGAACTTCAATTGGTTCAACCTGTAGCCGCCTGAGGCGGGTCGACTGGTCGAACGAACGTTCGCCGTTGGTGCTCCTGGGCTTCGCTCCACACCTCCCAGAGAGGGGATCCCGGCGGTGAGCGACTGCCGGGACAGGACATCCATGGCTCGCGCCCCGAGCTCTGACGGACAGTTCGGCAACCGCTTGCTCGACTCCTTGCCGGAGTCGGAACGCCACCGCATAGCGCCGGCGGTGAGACGGAGGGAAACCGACCTGAGGGACCTGCTCTACCAGCAAGGGTCCAACATCACCACGGTGTACTTCCCGGTCAATGCCGTCGTGTCGATTCTCACCAGCATGCAGGAGGGACCCGGGGTTGAGATCGCTACGATCGGCAACGAAGGCATGGTCGGGCATCCGCTCTTCCTGGGTTCGGAGACGATGCCGGCCCGGGAGTTCTCGCAGGTCCAGGTCCCTGGCGATGTGCTGTTAATGGACGCGGCGGCGTTCCGGGGCCTGATCGATGGTGACGGTGCCGTCCGCGAAGTCATCCAGCGGTACGTCCAGGCGCTCTTCAGCCAGGTCTCCCAGCAGGTCGCGTGCAACGGTCTGCATTCGGTCGAAGAGCGCTGCTCGCGCTGGTTGCTCCTGACCCATGACCGCGTCCACAGCGACGAGTTCCCCCTGACCCAGGAGTTCCTGTCTCAGATGCTGGGCGTTCGGCGGGCGTCAGTGACACTCGCGGCGGGTGCGTTGCAGAAAGCCGGCTTCATCGAGTACCGGCGGGGCCGGCTCAAGATCCTGGACCGGGCAGG
>JBPYFF010000011.1:0-6349 GCA_051984455.1 Acidimicrobiales bacterium
CAAGCAGTCACACTCCTGGCATCGCCATCCGGGGGACTCGAAGTCGTCCGACACGATCAGGGTGTCCACCCGATGCTCGCAGAGGGCGGTCAACACCGATTCGAGGCCGGCCACGCCCGAACCGCCGCCGGCGCCGATCGGGGCGGCAGGGGCAGTGGGCGCCGGCATACCGAGCAGAGCCGGCCCGGCCGCGCCGATCGCGTCTCGAAGCCGGCCGACGAGCTCGTCGATCCTGCGGCCCTCTACCTGGTCTTCGACGCTGATTGCCGCCGTCCGGATCTCATCGTCGGTGGCCGACGTCGACAGCCGCAACCGGGCCACGATTCTCGCACGAAGGTAGGCATGGAGCTCTCGCTCCATCTCGTGTATCACCTGATCCGGTCCTGCCAGGATGAGGTGGTCGAGGGGCCGCTGTTGATGGAGCCGGAAGGCGGCCTGGGCCGCCCGCCGGACGTGTTGCTGGGCGATGACAGCGGCGTGGTCGCGCACGTGGTCGCGACGCCAATCGCCTTTGTCGTCGTCGTGGCGGGGCAACTCGTCGAACAGCTCGCTGCGGTCACGCAGCTCGTCGGCCTGGAAGACAAGGATCCGGGCCCGCTGCCGGTCGGTCACCAGCACGCCGTATCTCCGGTAGCGCTCGACCACTGCCTCCAGCTGGCGAACGTGAGGCGTCTGGTTGACGGCCAGTTGGTTGCGCACGGGCACCGGAAGCTGCACCATCTCGAAGAAGTTGTCCGGCGCGCAGGAGAACAGCGCCAGACCGCGGGTATGAGACCGGTCGAGGCCGCCCCGGACCCGGGCCTCAAGTCGTCGCACGTCTTCCTCCATGCCGGTCCCTGCCCGCCGGAGCAGACGGTCCATCTGGGTCTCGTAATCCCGTGGCCGAACGTAGCGCTGGCCGTCGACGTCGAGGTACAGGGAAACAACCGGCCCGTGTGTCCCTTTGAAGGCTGCCAGTGAGCGGACCGTTTCGGGGGTGATCGGTGCCACGTGACCTCCTGCGACGGGTTCCTAGCGAGGCAACACCGCCTCGATGGCAGAAGTGACGTCTGAACCCTCCGGCTCGGTGAGGGGACGGAAGCGAGCCACGATCTCACCGGATGGAGACACAAGGAACTTCTCGAAGTTCCACTGGATGTCGCCGGCCTGGCCGTCGGCGTCGGGCTTCTCGGTCAGCTGCTGATAGAGCGGGTGCCGGCCGTCCCCGTTCACCTCGACCTTTTCGGTGAGCGGGAAGGTCACGCCGTAGTTGGTCGAACAGAACGTCGCGATTTCCTCCGGGCCGCCCGGTTCCTGGCCTCCGAACTGATTGCACGGCACACCGAGCACGGTGAAGCCTCGGTCCTCATAGCGCTTTTGCAGGCTTTCCAGTCCGGAGTACTGAGGGGTCAGCCCGCACTTCGATGCGACGTTGACGACCAGCATGGCCGTCCCCTCGTAGTCGCGGAGCTTCAACGGCTCACCTTCAAGGTTGTCGAGATCGACGTCGTAGATGGTCATGCCGGAAGGCTACGCAATCGGTCAGCGAATCGGGATGTGCTCGACCTTTTCCGGGGCTGGCGATGAGGACGGCGTGCCGCGGGCTGCACTGAGTCCGGGCGGGTCCGACACCAGCTCCTCGAGCCGGTCAAGGGCGGATCGGGCCGCCGCGATCAGCTCGATGGCGGCTCGCTGCAAGTGGTCCAGCGGACTGATGTCCTCGGTCATGATTCCTGTCCTTCCACGAAACTCACCTCCAGCCATGCGCCGGAAAGGCTCGCATCCGCAATCCGCCGGCGGCGCAGCGAGTCGGGCAACATGATCGCCCGGCGGTGCGGTCCGACCCGCACCAGCAGCTCGCCTTCCCTGCGGCCGACCTCCAGTTCATCCCGGTCGGCAAACGGGAGGGCAAGGCACAGGACGAGGCGCTCACCGCGTCGCTCCACCCGCAGCGGCTCGCCTCGGTGCAGGATGCCGGTCGGGTCCAGGTCGCCGTAGAGGGCCCCGGCCAGGCCCTGCAATCGCTCCAGCCCGATCGGCTCCTCTGGGGTCAGGTCGGCGGCAAGGACCGGCAAGGGCGCGAACCCCTCGTTGATCGCTCGCAAATGATCGGCGTGCGCCTCCTTCCACGCCTTGAACCAGGGGTCGCTCACCGCGTCGGGCAGCAGTCGATTGGCGATGACCGCATCGACCCGGTAGCCGAACAGGGACAGGTACGTCGCCGTCCGGCGGGCCTCCGCGATGACCATTCGCTCGGGATTGACCACGAGGCGAATGCTCGTCCTGACCTCGTCGGTCAGGAGCTCTCGCACGCCTTCGAGGCCCTCGTAGAGGCGCTTGCCCGCCTCGAAGACGTGGTCGCCCGCGATCGGGAGGGATGTCAGGTGCGCCAGCAATGGCCGAACTGCTTGTACGACCCGACGCTCAACCGGGAAGACGCGGTCCATGTACCAGGCCAGTACCTCGGGCAGCGACAACAGCCTGATCGTCTCGGCCGTCGGCGCGCAGTCGACCACGACAACATCCCACTCGCCGCCGTCGGCCTGGCCCTTGATGTCGCTGAGCGCGAAAAGTTCTTCAAGACCGGGCAGTATCGACAGCTCCTCGGCCTCGATGCTGTCGACCCCCGCCCATCCGAACAACTCGCGGAGGTAGTCCTGGATGTCGCCCCACGCCTCCTCGAGCCGCTCGGTCGCGTCCAGCTGCTGGGCCCACAAGCCGTCGCCAACCTGTCGCGGCTCGGCGTCCAGCCGCATCTCGAAGACGTCACCCAGCGAGTGGGCGCTGTCGGTCGACAGCACCAGGGCTCGCAGGCCACTGCCGGCACACCGCACGGCAGTGGCGGCCGCCACAGTGGTCTTGCCCACGCCTCCCTTGCCGGTGAAGAGGAGCACCCGGCAGGGAACCGGATGCGTCACGCCTCTGCCCGTGCTTTCAGCTCTCGAAGGGCACCACCGACGATTCGACCCTCAGCCCTTCGCTTGATGAAGCCGGGCAGCGGGACCTTCAGCTCCACCGTCAGCCGGTAGGTGACCTCGGTCTCGTCGCCGGCCTCTTCAAACAGGTAGGACCCGTCATACCGCCGGGTGAGGTCGCCATCCTCCTGGACCCAGGACAGCCCTTTGGGCGCCAGGCTGTAGTCGTACGCCAGGGTCAGTGACGTGCTGCGTCCGAAGGCGCCGGCGCGAATGGCCACCCGGGTCGGCCGGCCGAGATCGTCACGATCGACCACGTTGACGGCCTTGATGTCGCTCGACCACTCGGGGTACCGGTCGAAGTCGGTCAGGATCTCGAAGCACTGCTCGGGGCTGGCCCGAATGATCACGCGCTCGGTGACCTGCTCCTCCATGGCTGCAGAGGTTACTTCCGGGCTTCCGTGTCCGGTTTTCCCCCCTTTCGGCCCTTGCGAGGGACGGGGGCCTTCCTTGGCTCAAACGCACCATGGCGAGCGCCCCACAACCAGCAGTGGCCCTCACCCCACACCGGCACGAGAATGCCGAACGCGAGCGCGGCGGTGATCCAGGCGGTGCCAAGTGCGACGACGGTCTGCACCACGAGCGCGCCGAGCAGCGACCATCGCACCCGGGTGGGCGCGACGTCTTCCAGCAGCACCAGGTTCCACAGACTGATCTCCCGGTCCCGGCTCCGACCGGCCGCAATCGCCCAGGCCCAGAAAAAGACGATGATCCCTCCGAAGAAGAGGGTTAGATCGACGATGACGACGGGCAATCGAGCGTCCGGCACCGCGGCCGCCACGATGCTGCCGGCAACGAAAATGCCGGTGCCGATCCAGCTCGAGCGAATGATGCCCTCGCCCTCCCGGGTGTCGGCGATCTGACGGCGGAGCGTGGGCTCGGCGGCTCGCGCCGCCCTTTTGGCCGCCCGTTCGGCCCGGACCGCCTCGGCGCCCGGCGGCATTGCGGGGCGGCCAGACGGCTTGTTACTCATGGGACGGCTCCAGTTTGCCCAGGGCATCGCCGAGCCGGGCCGCCAGCCGGTCGTACGAGAACTCGGTCTCGGCCCGGGAGCGGGCGGCCTGACCCTGCCGGGACGCGAGGGCAGGGTCGTCGAGCAAGCGGCGGAGGGCCGCCGCAAGCGCGGCGGGGCTGTCGGGGTCGCGCACCACGAATCCCGTCTCTCCATCCTCAACCGCCTCGTCGGCGCCGCCGCTCTGGCCGGCGACCGATGCCACCCCGCAGGCTGCGGCCTCGAGGAAGACGATGCCAAACCCTTCCTGCTCGAGGCCCCGCCATCTGCTCCGGCAGCACAAGGCGAACGCGTCCGCGCAGCCATAGAGCGAGGGCAGGTCAAGATCGGCGATCCGCCCGAGCAACCTGACCGGTGCCCCGCTTCGCCGGATGAGCCGCTCCAGCCGGAGACGGTCTCGGCCCGCACCGGAAATGGCCACGGTCAGATCAGGGTGATCCGGGCCGAGCAGGGCTGCCGCCCGGATCAGGGTGTCCATGCCCTTGCGGGGCACGAGCCGGCCGACACTGACGACGAGCTGACCGCCGGGGGGCAGGCCGAGGTGGGCTCTGACGGCCGCCTTGTCGATCGCGGCCAGAGGACGGAAACGGGCGGTGTCGACGCCAGGAGGAATCTGTACGACCGGCGGGACCCGCTGGACGTCACGAGCCGCACGCCGCGCCTCCGCTTCCGGGTAGCCGCCCGCGGCCACGATGAGCGACGCCCCGCTGATGACCCGGTTGAGGAGCTGGCGGCTGGCAGGCAGGCGGCCGGGTACCGCCGTCTCGGCACCGTGAAGGATCACGCCGTACGGTAAGCCGAGCTCAGGTCCGATCAAGCCGAGCGGGAGGACAGGGTCAATGACGACCGCCTCGGCGCCGACATCGGCGGCCAGCCGCCGGACCCGCCGGGTCATGACCGGCGAGGGCAGGAGCACCGGCTCACGGATCCGCACCACGTGGAACGGCTGGGCCTGGTCGAACTGCTCGGCCCCGCGATGCGGGCTGGTCAGCACCGTGACCTCGTCACTGGGGAGCCGGTGCCACAGCTCCCACAAATAGGACTGGATACCGCCGATCTTGGGGGGGAAATCGTTGGTGACGAGGACGTGGCGCACGCTTCGGCTCAGCCTGTCACGGGCGGGACTGGAATTCAGATCGGCGTGTGCCCGCCAGCTCCGCCTGCACCGCCGGATCGGGATCGTTGACAACCTGGCTCAGAAGGTCGCCCCGTCCGAGGCGGGCGGCGGCCCAGGTGGCATGAGCGCGGACGATGCCGTCGTCGGACCGGAGCGCCCGGCAGAGGGCGTCGACCACGCCCGGATCGCGCCCATCAGCGGTGTTGCCGAGGACGATAAGGGCGTTGCGGCGGAGGTATCGGGGGTGTCGCTCGGGGATGTACCACCGGCCGTAGGCCCTGAGCAGTTCCTCGTCGCTCGAGCCGAGAAGGGCGAGCAGATCGGCGGTGGGCTGGTCGTGGCCGTCGGCGGGTGGGGGAGGCACCCGCCGGGCCGCCTCTCGGTTGATCGGGCAGGCGTCCTGGCAGTCGTCGCAGCCGTAGAGCCGATCGCCCAGCGCGACCCGATACTCAGCAGGGAAGACCCCGGGCGCCTCGAGGAGCCAGGCGAGGCACCGCCGGGCGTCGAGGACGCCGGGCTGGATGAAGGCGCCCGTCGGGCAGGCCGGCAGGCAGCGCTTACAGGTTCCGCATCCGTCGCCTCTCGGCTGCTCTTCGCTCGGCAAGGGGGCGTTGGTCACGACCGCGCCGAGCACGAACCAGGACCCGCGACCGGGCAGCAACAGATTGGTGTTCTTGCCGTACCAGCCAAGCCCGGCCCGATAGGCGGCCTCCCGATCAACGAGGGCATTGTCATCCGCTACGACGACGGCCTCGTAGCCGGCCGCGCCCAGAAGGTCGGCGATCAGCTGCAGGTTTTCCCGCAGCGGCTGGTAATGGTCGCGCCATGAGTAGCGGGCGACGCGGCCGGCCGGGCGATCTGGCCGGTGTTCTGGGCGTGCACGCAGGTACCCCCGGGCCCCGACGACCAGTGCCGCCGCATCCCGAACGGTATGAGCCGGGTCAGTCGAGCGAACAGGGTTGCGGTAGGTGAACTGCATCCCGCCGTGCAGACCGGCGGCCTTGCGCTCGGCCAGGTGGTGGCGGGTGTCGTGGAATGTCGTGGCCGGAGCAATTCCGACCGCATCGAGGCCGGCACAGAGGCCGACGTTCCGGACTTCCTCCGCCAGGACGGCGAGCGATTCAGCCGGCCCGCTGCCGACGCCGGTGCCGGTCAGACCTCGCTCTCCTCGCTGTCCCGCATCACCTCTACCGCTCGGCCATGGCCACACCAACGGCACGACACGTCCTCGACGTCCTCGGAAAGGACCTCCTCCTCTTCAACCTG
>JBPYFF010000012.1:0-2211 GCA_051984455.1 Acidimicrobiales bacterium
GCCGGCCGGCTCGTAATCCAGGCTGGCGTAGCCCTTTGTCCGGCTCTTCAGCGCGTCGAAGAAGTCGACGACCACCTCTGCCAGCGGGATCCGGTACACCAGTTCCAAGCGCTCGGGGGACAGGTACTCCATTCGCACCATCTCGCCTCGCCGCGTCTGGCAGAGGTCGATCACCGAACCGGTGAACTCGGTGGGCAGGAGGACGGTGATGGTGAGGAATGGCTCCTCGATATGGTCGATCTGGGCGGCCGGCGGCATGGCAGAAGGGTTGTCAACCTCCACGACCTGACCATCGATCAGGTGGGCCCGGTACTCCACGCTCGGGGCGGTCGCGATGAGTTCCAGGTCGAACTCCCGCTCGAGGCGCTCTCTCACGATGTCCATGTGAAGGAGGCCGAGGAACCCGCAGCGGAAGCCGAATCCCAGCGCCCCCGACGTCTCGGGCTCATAGGTCACGCTGGCGTCGTTCAGGCGCAGTTTTTCCAGTGCGTCTCGCAGATCGGCGAAGTCGTCGCCCTCGACCGGGTACAGCCCGCAAAAGACCATGGGTTTGGGGTCCTGGTAGCCCTCGAGGGGCTGGCCGGCGGGACGGTTGGCTGTGGTGACCGTTTCTCCACTGCGGGCCTCTCCGAGGTCCTTGATGCCGGCGATGAGGTAGCCGACTTCACCGGGGCCGAGGGCGGCGACCGGTGTGGCCGCCGGGATCCGAAGGCCGACCTCCTCGACGTCGTGGACCGAGCCGGCCTGCATGAAGCGCAGCCGGCTACCGGAGGTGAGGGTGCCCGTCTTGATCCGGACGGCGCTCACCACTCCTCGGTACTGGTCGTAGTAGGAATCGAAAATCAGCCCCTGCAGCGGGTCGTCGGCGTCGCCACCGGGCGGGGAGATGTGCTCGCAGATGGCATCGAGGAGTGCGGCCACCCCTTCTCCCGTCTTGGCCGAGATCCGCAGGATGTCGGCCGCGGGGATGCCGAGCACCTGCTCGATCTCGGCCGCATAGCGGTCCGGGTCGGCCGCCGGGAGGTCGATCTTGTTGAGGGCGGCGACCATCTCGAGGTTGTGTTCGAGGGCAAGGTAGGAGTTGGCGAGCGTTTGGGCCTCGATGCCCTGAGCGGCGTCGACGAGGAGAACCACGCCCTCGCACGCCGCCAGGCTGCGGCTGACTTCGTAACCGAAGTCCACGTGGCCCGGCGTGTCGATCAGATGGATGACGTAGTCCCGCCAACGAACCCGGACGTTTTGGGCCTTGATGGTGATGCCGCGTTCCCGTTCGATGTCCATGGAGTCGAGGAACTGCTCGCGCATCTCTCGGGGGTCGACCGCCCCGGTGAGTTCCAGGATGCGATCGCTCAAGGTGGACTTGCCGTGGTCGATGTGGGCGACCACGGAGACGTTTCTGATGTGGGCGGTGTCGGTCATGGCGGTGTCATGGTCGGGTCAGTCCATTCTCGCCCCCGCGGCCGGCGGAGTGGGCGCCCGGCGGTGTGGCCTCGTCCCGGTCGGCCCCTGCTAACCTGACCCGGTTCCCCGCCCCTTTGCCTTTTTTCGCTAGGACGACCGTGGCCAACATCAAGAGCCAGATGAAGCGCAACCGCCAGAATGAAAAGCGGCGGCTTCGCAACAAGGCGGCAAAATCCGAGATCAAGACGCGTGTGAAGACGGCCGTCCGGGCGGTGGACGAGGGCGCCGAGACAACCGACGAAGCCTTGCGACTGGCCGTGAAGCGGCTCGACAAGGCGGCCGCTCGGGGCATCATCCACAAGAATCAGGCCGCCAATCGCAAATCCGCGCTCATGCGCCACGTCGCCGCCGTCGAGGCGTCATACGAAGAGGGCGAAGAGGGCTACGACGGGGACGACGAAGAGGACGAAGAGGCCTGACACTCATTCTCGGAACGCTTACCGACACCTCGTGCGGGTAAGCGTTCCAAGAATGAGGCCAGTGACGGCCGGCTTTAGCGACGGCCCGTCCTGGTCGCCCTGGTCGGGCGCCCCGGCCTCTGCCCGTGGGCCCGGCCCGGTCCGAGACGGGACAGCCGGGCGACCAGCACCTCGAGGATCGCCTCAGCCGGCCAGGCGGACTCACCCCGGAGATCGACGTCGGCCTCCGCCAGCAGTTCCATGGCCCGGGCCGCGCCGTCAGGGCCCCAGCGCCGCAGCGTGGTAAGCGCCTTCCTGGCCGGGTAGGCGCTCCTCCCTCTGGGGATGCCGA
>JBPYFF010000013.1:0-2237 GCA_051984455.1 Acidimicrobiales bacterium
GCGTTTCGCTACGCCCACGCCATGGTGGAGGCCCTGACCACGGTCCCGCCGTAGGCTCGGGGTGAGTGAAGATCTACGACCTTCAGACGCCTGCTCTCCTGGTCGACGCCGGGGATTTGCAACACAACCTTGTCGTCATGGCCAAGGCACTTCCCGGCGCCCGCCTCCGGCCCCATGTCAAGGCCCACAAGACAACCAGGCTCGCTGCCCGTCAGGCTGCCTTCGGGCACCGGACCTTCACCTGCGCCACCATCCGGGAGGTCGAGGGCATGGCCGGCGCCGGCCTCGGTGACGACGTGCTCCTGGCCAACGAAGTGCTCGACACCAGCCGGCTGGGCCAGGTCGTCGCCGGGGGTACCCGGGTGACGCTCGCGGTCGATTCGGAGGTCACGATCGAAGCGGCCGCCGCCGGTGGAGTGGGCGAGGTGGTCATCGACGTGAACGTCGGTCTGCCGCGCTGTGGCTGTCCGCCGGACGACGCCGGGCGACTGGCGGAACTGGCCAGGGCCAGGGGACTCATGGTTCGCGGCGTGATGGGGTACGAAGGACATGTGGTAGGCCTGGAGGACAGAACCAAGCGGGCCGAGATGACCGAGGATTGCATGCGGTTATTGCTCGACGCCCACCGCGATGTCGGAGGCGACGTGGTGTCCGCAGGGGGAACGGGCACCTACGACGTCAACACCTGGGCCAACGAGATCCAGGCCGGGTCGTATGCGCTGATGGATACCGCCTATGCCAAGCTCGACCTGCCGTTCCGCAACGCGCTCACGCTCCTCGGGACGGTGATCTCCGTCAACCCCGCCGGGTGGGCCGTCGCCGACTGCGGCCTCAAAGCCCTCGGGATGGACCACGGCAACCCGTCGCTGACCGATGGCGGCGTCGTGTGGTTTTGCTCCGATGAGCACGTGACGTTCTCGGCCAAGGACGGATCGCCCGGCTATCGCACCGGCCAGCGGGTTCGACTCCTTCCCGCTCACATCGGCCCCACGGTTGCCTATCACGAGACCATGCACCTGGTGGACGGCGAGGACGTCGTCGAGTCGTGGCCGGTTGACTTGAGAGGATGGTGAACGCGATGACGCTGCTGGGCGAGGAAAACGAGGCGAAAGTCCTGGCCGGGGTGCCGCGCCAACTGTTCATCGGAGGGGAGTGGCGCTCTGCCCGCGGCGGCAAGACGTTGCCGGTGGAGGATCCCGCGACCGGAGAGGTTCTCGTGGAAGTGGCGGACGGCGATGCCACCGACGCTCGGGCGGCGCTCGACGGGGCCGTGGATGCGCAGGCCGGTTGGGCCGCCACTCCGCCGAGGGAGCGAGGGGAAATCCTCCGCCGGACATACGAGCGGTTGATGGCCCGGGCCGACGAGCTCGCTCTTCTCATGACCCTGGAAATGGGGAAGCCGGTCGCCGAGTCCAGAGCCGAGATCGTGTACGGCGCCGAGTTCCTCCGTTGGTTCTCCGAGGAGGCGGTCCGCATCGACGGTCGCTACACCGTCGCCCCCAACGGCAAGGGGCGACTTCTCGTCATGCGGCAACCGGTCGGACCGTGCTTGCTGATCACGCCCTGGAACTTTCCCATGGCGATGGGGACTCGCAAGATCGGCCCGGCGGTGGCAGCCGGTTGCACCATGGTGCTGAAGCCGGCGCAGCTGACTCCGCTGTCCAGCCTGGCGCTCGCCTCGATCCTGACCGATGCCGGCTTGCCCCCGGGCGTGCTCAACGTGGTGACCAGCTCGAAGGCCGGCCCCGCGACTGGACCCATCATTGATGACCCTCGCACTCGCAAGCTCTCCTTCACCGGTTCGACCGAGGTTGGCAAGCAGCTGGTCGCCCGGGCCTCGGACAAGCTCCTGCGCGTATCCATGGAGCTGGGTGGCAACGCACCCTTCATGGTCTTCGATGACGCCGACCTGGACGCGGCCGTAGAGGGTGCCGTCATCGCCAAGATGCGCAATACCGGAGAGGCGTGCACGGCGGCCAACCGGTTCCACGTGCACGAGGCGGTGGCCGAAGAGTTCGCGGCCCGACTGGCCGACCGGCTGGGAGCCATGAAGATCGGGCGGGGCACCGACCCCGGCGTCGAGGTCGGTCCGTTGATCAGCGGAAGTCAACGCGATCAGGTGAGCGAACTGGTCGATGACGCCGTCGGCCGAGGAGCCCGTGTGATGGTGGGCGGCCATCCGGACCGGGACTCGGGCGGGTACTTCTATCCGCCCACGGTTCTCACGGGCGTGCCGG
>JBPYFF010000014.1:0-3796 GCA_051984455.1 Acidimicrobiales bacterium
TCGACCACTGCGCCCATCAAGGTGGTCCCCTCCATGAAGGCACCATCGAAGACGGCGTTGTCATCTGCCCCTGGCACGCCAGCCACTTCCGTCTCTCCGATGGTGCCGCGCTGAGCGGCCCCACCTCCCACCCCCAACCGGCGCTCGAGGTGCGGGTCAACGAGGGCAAGGTCGAGGTGCGCCGGTAGCTCCGAAGGGGACTAGAGTGAGGTGGCGATGTCCGCCTCCATCCGGGGAAAGAGAATGTCCATGATCGGCGCAGCCGGTCCCAGGCGGACGTCGTCGTGGCGGGCGTCCAGCCCTGTGGCCCCGTAGCGGCCGTAGATCAGCGTGGCGATCAGGTCCGGGGGCACACCGGCGCCGCCCTTCTCGACCGGGTTCTGCTCGCCTGGTCCCGCCTCGACACGCAGGACCTCGCCCCCCGCGTAGGTGAGCACAATCGACGACGTGTAAAGGGACAGCAGCAGCCGGCCGGACGAGCCGCGCAGGAGAGATCGTTGCAGGCGGTCGGACAGGACCGGGCGCATCCGGTCGAGAAGCCGGATCGGGTCGGCCACCCTGACATACAGGGCGTAGGTGCGGGGGTGGCGGACGGTCACCGGGTCGAGCAGGGGCGTCACGCCCCGCCGTTCCTCGATGACCACCGCGCGGCCGAGGGTGGCGGCGTGAGCGAGCAACGCCCGGATGGCGTCATCGCCGGCCGCCGCCACGTGCATGAGGGCAGTAGCGGCGCCGCCCATGCTGGTGGGTCCGTCACCGATCCAGGCCGCGCCGCGGATCTCCCCGGCCTGCTCGGCCACGCAGACCCGGCCCGGTCCGTGCGGGCCGATCCACCAACGCCACCAGCGTTCCGAGCGACCGCACGTGAGATCGATGTCTCGCTGTCGCTCAGCGTTGAGGGCGGTGATCGCGCCGGCGTCGTCCGGGAGAGCTTCTCGCACGGTCCAGCCTTCCCGTATCTCCGGCCGCACGCCGGGCATGACGAGCCTGAACGGCGGCATGCCGAGTGCGTACTCGTACCCGAAGCGTCGATAGAAGTAGGGGATGCCGGCGATGATCTGGGTCAGGTCGCCGCGCTCCGCTGACCACGAGTGAAGGAGTTCCATCTGCCGGCGGATGAGGCCCCTCCGTTCTTGGCCTACGGCCGTCGCGACGAACTCGGGCTGGCCGATCGGTATCGACACTCCGCCGAGCCGGAACGTCTCGGCCATCAAGGCGATGGATGACACCACCCGGCCCGACTCGACGGCGACGCTGAACCGCGCGATCCCTACATCGGGATCGGTTGCGAGAGCGCGGATCATCGGGTCGCACTCCGCCCCGTTGCGCTCGACCTGCAGAGTAATGATCTGCTCCAGCTCGCTTTCCCGCGCTGCCCGCACTTCCATTTGCTCAGGATGTCACCGGCAACCGCAGTAGCGTTCGCCCAACCGGGAGGGAAGGAGAAATCCCAGTGTCGGAGCGCATCGTCAATGCAAACGGAATCGACATCTGGACGGAGGATTTCGGGAGGAGCTCCGACCCGACCGTCCTGCTCATCATGGGTGCGGCCGCTCAGGGAATCGTGTGGCCGGACGAGTTCTGTGACGCGCTGGTCGAAGCCGGCCGGCATGTCATTCGCTACGACAACCGGGATACCGGTCAGTCGACCTGCTTTGACTTTTCAGTCCACCCCTACACCGTGTCCGATATGGCCAGCGATGCCGTCGGTGTCCTCGACGCCTATTCAATCGACGCCGCTCATGTTGTTGGCGCGTCGATGGGCGGGATGATTGCCCAAACCGTTGCGCTCGACTACCCCGACCGGGTGCCGACACTGACATCGATCATGTCCACTCCCCTCGGCACGTCGCTGATGGCCGGCATGGTTGGCGAGGGCAGCAGCGGCTTGCCCGGCGCGAGCCACGGGGTTCGCGACGCCCTGGCCGCGATGGCGGAACCGCCGAGGGATGACGAACAGCGGGTCGAGCGCGCCGTGGTCCTCTGGCGGGCGCTGGCCGGCACCATCGATCCCGTCGACGAGCAGGCGGTCCGGGCACGGGAGACGCGGATTCTGGCCAGGGCGCGCGACATCGATGCCGCCCTCAACCATCAACTGGCCATGGCGGCGTCGCCCGACCGCACGGACCGGCTGAGCACCATCACGACACCCACCCTGGTGGTTCACGGCACGGCCGATCCGATCCTGCCCTTCGCCCATGGCCAGGCCACGGCGCAGGCGATCCCGGGTGCAAAGCTGGTGTCAGTCGCCGGGATGGGCCATGAACTGCCCCCCTCGGCCGTGCCCGTCATCGCCGCCGCCATCGCGGATCACACCAGCGGCGTCAGGCAGCCGGGCTGATCAGGGCGCGCCGCCCTCAGCCGGCGGCACGCCCGATCCGCCCGCCGATCAGCGCAGGGCAGCCGTCAGCGTTTCGACTGATGGGGCGAAGTAAAACGAGCCGGAAGCCGGCGTCGAGTAGTCGGTCAGGGCGTCGCGGACCTGGCCGTTCATCCCGTAGATGGCCTCCATGCGCTCTCGAAGGGGCGCCTCGTCCTTGCAGAATCCGAGGAAGTAGAGGCCGACGACGCCGTCAGGGTTTGCATATGCCGTCGACCGACGCACGATCTGGTTTCGTTTCGGCTTGGAGGCGTCGGCCGTGTCCCCCTGCCGCAGCTCGACGTGGGAGAGATGCGACGTCGGGAGCTGCTTGTCGAGGCGGGTGGAATCCTTCTTCGTCCGGCCGAACAGGTTTTCCTGATCGGCCAGGCTCAGGCCGTTGAAGTAGTTGAGGTCATGGACCCACCGCTGGGCGATGGCGAAGGACCCTCCCGCGCCCGGCTGACCGTCGGGCACGACGGCCGCGGCCGCCTGGTCCTGCGGCTCAGGGTTGCCGGTGCCGTCGATGAAGCCGGTCAGGTCGAGGCTGTCCCTCCAGATCCACGCGAGTGTCTCGCGGGCGACGGCCATGTGGCCGGCAACTGCAGTGCGAAACTTGAACTGGACCTCCCAGTTGAGATCCTTGCGGTCCGAGTGGACCCACAGGAGCAGCTCTTCCTGCGTCGCCTTGGCCACCTTGCCGTCGGCGGACTGATAGCCGGGGTAGGGCTGAAAGTCGTTCGGCATGTCGCTGGTGAGATCCGCCAGCAGCGTCGGCCCGAACATGAGGCAAAGGTTGACACCATCGCGCTCGGCGTTCGCCCTGGCGTCGGCAAGGGCGGACTTGATCACGCCGAGGTCGGCGCCCTCGGTCCGGCTCATATGCGTATACCACTGATGGGCGCTCGGCCAGGTCAGAACCGCCGGCTGTGGGGTTGGCACGTTGTCTCCCTCCGTTGTGTCTCTCGCTCGTCTCCCGGCGCCAGCAACCTAGTCCAGCCGCCGCCAGTCGGGAGAAGTGCCACCGGCACCGGCCAGGCCGGCCGCTCGCGATCGGAGCTGTGGGCACCACGCTAGTCCCGGCGCCGGCCGCCACGATCCAGCCGCTTTCCAGCGTCGGCAGCCGGAGGGAAATAGGTGGCTCCCACTGGGTCGGCTGCCTCCACCGAAATGTGCCAGGTCGACCCTTTCTGAGCCCGCGGCGCCGGGCCGAGGTCGAGCCGGTACTCCTCGACGAGCAGGGAGAGAAGGGCGTCGACGACATCGCCGTGACTGCACAGCACGACCCCCCGGCCGGTCGGGTCGGCGAGCAGGGAATGGAACAGCTTGCCCGCCTGCCGGGCTTGTCCCTCGGCCAGATCACGCCGTTCTTCGATGCTTACCGTGAGTGTGCTCGCCAGCGGCTCCAGCGTCTGGACGCAACGCACGTGGGGACTC
>JBPYFF010000015.1:0-2104 GCA_051984455.1 Acidimicrobiales bacterium
GCGGGGCCTGGGGAAAGCCGCTGGTGTGCAACATCACCTGCTCGACGGTGATCACGTCTTTTCCGTTTGTCCCGAATTCCGGGATGTAGTCGACCACCCGGCGCTCGACGTCGAGCGAGCCATCGCCGATCAGCTGCCAGGCGGCCCCGGCGACGACCGCCTTGGTGGCGGAGAACATGACATAACGGGTGCGGGCAGTGGCAGCGCCGAACGTCTCGCTGACGGCGATCTTGCCGTCCTGGGCGATGGCCAGCTGGCATGACGGCAGCAGCCCCTCGTCCACCTCGCGCCGCGCCCGGACGAGGACTTTTTCCACCGCTTCGTCATTCAGCATGGCTTGACGGTACCAACGGTGCGCCGAGGATCCACCCCTCCTGCTTTGCCACCGGATCTGGGAGCTCGGGAACGTCGGTCACACCGAGAAGTCCCAGGGCGGCGACGGTGGCGTCGAACGCGTCGGCGGAGGTGGCAACCGTGGCGGACCAGCGATCGGGGACGGCGCCACCATGGTCGTGGACCCACGCCTGCCGGGCGTCCAATCGAGACTTCTTGATGGCACGGGCGAACAGGCGGGGCCAGACCTCCGCCACCAAGGGCCAGCCCGGCGGGTCGAACGGCCAGACGTGAAAGCCGGCCCGCCGAAGGGTCGCGAGGAACGGCATGCCTCGCAGCGACCCGGTCCCGACCGCTCCTGCACCCCCGATCTGGAACATCGACTTGGGCCGCGGTCGCACGGCCAGCTCCGTCCGGCGCCACTCCTGCTCGGGCGCGAGTGCCGGCCGGCGCCGACCCGGCCGGCCCCAAAACGGTGGTGGGCACGCCGTCAGCCACCCTTCGAGGCGGCGCTCGTCGGCCCACAGCTGGGTGGCGTCGGCGAGGCCGCACTCGGCCAACCACCACCGGGGAAACGAGAAACCGAAGTCCAGCCCGACCAGCAGCTGCGAGTCTCGCTCGGCCATTCTGAGCAGATGGTCGACCGCACGAAGGCGGCTGTGGCCGGCCAGGGCGACCAGCCGGCCCGTGGCCGGATCCGCTTCGGCCAGCCAGAGGTGGCGCGCCTCACCGACCGCCGCACCTGACCAGTCGGCGGCTACGACCCTCCCCGGGCCCGTCTTCCCGGCCCTATCGACTCCCGCGGCGCCGGCGCCAGGGGGATGCGAGGGCCGGCGGCTCCCACCCCGCGTCGGCCCGATTGAGGTTGGTGCCGGGCGGCACGATCTGGTCGATCCGGTCGAGCACCTCGGCGTCGAGCACGACGTCAGCCGCGCCCAGCTGACCTTCGAGTTGCTCCATCGTGCGTGGCCCGATGATGGCCGAGGTGACGGCCGGGTGCTGGATGACGAAGGCGATGGCCAGCTCGATCAGGCTGATGCCGGCCTCGTCGGCCAGCTCGCCCAACTGGTCAGCCGCCTCCAGCTTGCGCTGGTTCTCGGGTAGCGCCGCGTCGTACCGCTGCGGCAGGCGGCTGGCCCGTCCCGACCGGGGCAGGTCCTGTCCCTTGCGGTACTTCCCCGACAGCCAGCCGCCCGCCAGCGGGCTCCAGGGAATGACGGCCAGGCCGTACTCTTGGCACACCGGGAGCAGGTCCGCCTCGATGCTCCGAACAAGCATCGAATACGGCGGCTGCTCGCAGACAAAGCGCTCCCGATTGCGCTTCTCCGCCACCCACTGCGCCTCGACCACCACGTGGGCGGGGAACGTCGAGCTGCCGACATACCTGACCTTCCCGGCCCGGACCAGGTCCGACAGAGCCCCAAGGGTCTCGTCGAGGTCGGTCCAGGGGTCGTAACGATGGATCTGATAAAGGTCGATCCAGTCGGTGGCCAACCGGCGCAGGCTGCCTTCGCACGCGCGCGTGATCCAGCGGCGGGAATTGCCCCGGGCGTTGGGGTCCTCAGCCATCGGACCGTGGCACTTGGTGGCAAGGACCACGTTGTCCCGCCGTCCGCCGGTGAGGGCTTGACCGACGATCCGCTCCGACTCACCGGCGGAGTAGACGTCGGCGGTGTCGATGAAGTTGATGCCTGCGTCGAGGGCGCGATGGATGATGCCCACGGAGTCCTCATGGTCGGGGTTGCCCCATCCCCCGAACATCATGGCGCCA
>JBPYFF010000016.1:0-10246 GCA_051984455.1 Acidimicrobiales bacterium
CAACCCACCCCCGACGCCAACGACGACCACGACCGCCCCCTCGACCACGACCAGCAGCTCGTCGACGACGACGTCCACCACCGCGCCCAGCACCACGGCCACCACGATCAGCCCCGCCCAGCTGGCCGCGCTGCTCAACTCCCTCAACGGCGACCTGGCCAAGGCCAGCGCCATCAACTCCTTCATACAGGCCAAAGCGGCGGCCGCGGCGGCCGCCGCCGCTCAGGGCGGCCAGACTGGTCCCGTTCCCGCGGCCGCTTCGGCCGACTCCGCGCTGCTTCGGGTTGCTGCAGACCAGCTCAACGCCAGCAATGCCAAGCAGGCGGCGCAGCGCCGGTACGACAGGGCCCGCCAACAGCTCGGTCGACTCGGCCTTGCCCTCTACGTGCACTCCGATACGGCCGACGAGACGGCATCGGCCGCCGCAAGCGCCACGTCGGGCGTCGACCGATCCGTCCTGCTGTCGATGCTCCTGGGTGAGGTGAAGTCGGACTTTTCTACCGCCAAGCGGACGCTGACAGGGGCGATCGAAGCGCTGGCGATCGCCAAGATCGAGGCGGACCAACTGGTGAACGCTCGAGCGGCCGCGATCGCCCAGGCCCGGCAAGCGGCGCCGCTGTCGGCTCCTGGCAGCGCACCCCCGACCACCACCCCGGCCGGGTCGGCGCCATCGCCCGGGCAGCCCTCGACGACCGGGCCGACCACCCCCCCCTACAGTGCGGCGGCAGAGGCAGCGTCACCGACCATCCTCGGGCCGGCGGCCCTCACCGGCGCCGAGCTCAGCGCCTGGTTCACCTCGGCCGGGCATCAGCCGAGGCTGACGGTGCCGCTCGACGCCCTGACCGGGTACTACCAGGCGACGGGTGCGGCGATGAACGTCCGCGACGACATCGCCTTCGCACAGGCGATGGTGGAGACCGGGTACCTCGACTTCCCCGCCTTCGGTCAGGTCACACCGACCGACAACAACTACGCCGGGATCGGCGCGTGTGACACCTGCGCCCACGGCTTCACCTTCCCTGACGCCCAGACGGGCGTGGCGGCCCACCTTCAGTTACTGCACGACGACGCCAGCACTCAGCCCGTCCCCGGGCCGTTGCCTGCACCCGTGGGTGTGGCCGGTTGTTGCTCGACGTGGCTCGCCCTCGACGGGATATGGGCGACCGCGGGCGGCTACGGCTACCACATCCTGCTGCTGTACCGGCAGATGCTGGAGTGGGCCTTACAACGTCGCCAGAGCAGCGCCGGCCTGTAGACGGAAGCGGGCGGGGACTTCTCTCCCCAAAACACTCCGGGGAGAGAAATCTACCGCCCGAGGTACGTTTCTCTCCCCAAAGTGGGCAGGACCCGCCAGCTACCCGGCCACCTGGGAAATTCTGGCCAGGACCCAGTCGTATTTGCCTGACATCACCGGAGCGTGGCAGTACTTGCACACGCCCTCAAGGTCAACGTCGAGCGGGGCGCCGCAGTTGGGACACTTGCTGGACAGGGTGCCACCCTCGGGCTTGGTGGTCGCGCCAGCCGATCGCTGAAACGTCCAGTCCTCCTGCCACTGCTCAACCCGCTTGTTGCCGCGGACGACCCTGCCGCTCTGGTCATCGACGTCATAGTCGGCGCAGGCAGCCAGAACCCGCACCGTGACCGTGTCATAGGTCTGGTCGGAGTGGGCGCCGATGATGGTGAGGTCCCCCACAGCCAGGTCCGACAGCACGTTCCGCTTGTGCTCATCGACATAACCCTGAATCTGGACCCGGTGCTGCTGCCAGATCGCGTCCGCCATCACCTGACGACTCATCTCCGGCTTGCGGTCCGCCCACGCCTCCTCCACGACAAAGAACGCTCTCTGGACCTGCTCGAGGAAGGCATCCTGGTCGAAGGCGGGGTCGTGGCTCTGGATCTGAGCAAGGCCCTCATCAACCGATGTCCTCGTCCCGCCGGCCGACGCGGTGGAGGCGGCCGCCGCAGTGCCAGGAAACACGTCGCCCCTTACGGAGTCGATGGCAGGCGCCTGCGAACCCGTCCAGGGAGACGGCGATGGGGATGGCGACGAGGAGGGGTCGGCCGTTCCCGCCCCCGGAGCGCTGAGCGCCCCCCGCATCCGGCGATGCCCAAAAGCCGTCAGCATCACCAGGATGATGATGGCGGCCACGATGATGAAGAGGATCCCGGCCCCGATGCCGCCGCTTCCTCCGCCGCCCCCGCCGAAGAAAACCGGGCCACCACCGCCGAAGCCGCCCCCGCCCCCGCCCAGTCCACCTCCACCGCCGGCGCCGCCAAAGGAGTGGCCCCCGCCGGCGCGGGCGATCAGATCGGTGAGAAATACGGCCCGCAATGCTCTACGAACTCTCGGATGATTGGGCCGGTGCCGCGGGGGCGACGGCGGCTCCGCAACTCGGGCAGAACCGGGCCTCGGCCCCCACCTCGGCCGAGCAAGATGGGCAGTGGGCCGCTTGTGGGATGAGCGCCTGGCCACAGCTGGAGCAGAAGCGGGCGCTGCCGGGGTTCTCGGCCTGGCAATGGGGGCAGGTCACGGTGGCAGGGGCGAGTGCGGTGCCACAGGAGGAACAGAACTTGCCGCCCTCGGGATTGGCGCTATGGCAGTTCGGGCACTCGACCGTGCCCGCCTGCGCCTGGCCGGCCGCTCCGCCGGGGCCACCCGCGAAGCCGGGACCACCCCCGGCAAATCCTGGTGCCGGCGGAGGAGGCGGTCCTGCCTGCTGAGGGCTAGCGGCCTGGCCCCCGAGGCCGAGACCGGCCGCGATGAACGCTCCTCCCGTCGCCCCGCCCCCCTTGGCCATCCCCTCGCCCGCGCCCTTCATCATCTCGCCCGAGGCGTACTGCTGGAAGCTACCGGCCAGGCGGGAGTAGGCCGTGTCTTTGGCCAGGCCCTTCAACTGGGCCTCATCGTCGTCGGAGATGTTGACGTCGAAGTTGCCCATCCGGATGATGCTCAGGCCGTAGGCACCGAGTTGCCCGTTGCCGGCCTCGATCACGGTTGTCTCAATTTCGGGCGTGTAGGCCGACAGGCCGAGGATGGGCCAGCTGTTGCGCACGATCTGCTGCGTCACCTGGGTCCGCATGACCTTCAACAGCTGCTCGCTCACCCAGCCGGTGATGGCCTCATTGTTGGTGACGTCCACAGTGCCGGTCAGATTGGTGATGAGCGTCGATGCATCCTTGACTTGCAGCGAGTACTCCCCGAAGACCCGGAGGGTCACGATCATGCCGGTCTGCGGATCCTGAACGTCATCGATACGCCCACCGAACGTGTTGCCCGTGTATTCGCGGGTGCCGACGAAGTACAGCTCCGCCCGGTAGGCCCGCCCTCCGGTTGCGGCGTCGATGAAAAACCCGAGGAAGGGCAACTCGTCGGCATCGATCTGGTGCCGGCCCGGGCCCATCGTGCCGATGACCTGACCGGTGTTCACGAAGACCGCCATCTCGTCGGCGTTGACGATCGCCCTGGTCATCTTCCGAATGCTGACATCGGGCCACTTGAAGACGATCTGGCCTTTGCGATCGTCGGGTACTGCGACGAACTCTCGACCGAGGATGGCCATCTCAGTTCCTCCTCATGTGACCAGGACTGCTATGCGCGAGGGTACCGGGCCTCGAGCCGCAGCCGGCCGTCGGTCCATTGGAAGAAGCCGAAAGACCGCGAGGAGCAGCGGAAAGCAAACTTCCGGTTTCGCGGCGGCAAATCCTCGGGTGACAGCTTGGCCCGTGACGGCGGCGGCTTTAGCCTGCGTCGGGTGAGCCGAGCCGGCGCTAGTGGCACGCGTCACTGCTCCCGGACCTTCCGTCTCGTTCGGGTGGGGGTCGCGATCGCGATTGCCATCGCGTGCTGCCTGGCCGCTGGACCGGCGTGGGCAGATGAGGGAGGCCATCAGACTGGCCTCACCGTGAATCCGGACAAGGTCAACTTCGGTCACCAGGCGGTTGGCCTGCCGACCAACCCGGTAACCATCAAGGTCGACAACTCCGGGACCAGCACGGTGACCTTTGACCACCTGAGCATCGATGTGGTCCATGGTGACGCAGGTGCCTTCACCGAGCTCGACGTGTTGAAGGCGGTTCAATGCGACGGCAACGCCAGCACGCTCCCCCCTCAGCACTCCTGCCTCCTGTTTGTTCAGTTCACACCCGCGTCAAAGGGCCAGACGCGCGCCGATCTGGAGGTCTCCTTCACCGCTACCCAGGGCGGTGATCAGGGCGATCAGGGCGACCACGATCACGGGCGTACCGCTGTCGATCTGGAAGTGAGTCTGAAGGGCATCGGGGTAGCTTCCGCTTGACCGCTTGACCTCGCAGTAGTGGTCGGGCCAGACTACGGTCGTACCGCAAACGACCGTTCCGATTCCGACTCGCGCTCTGGTGCTCGGCCTGGCCCACGAGGACGGCGCCATCCTGCCCGGGGAACTCCTCCCGGTCGCCGGTGCCTGCGGGCAGAGTCCGGAACAAATCCGCTCCTGCCTCCGGCGCCTGGTTGCCGAGGGCCTGTTGGTACGACCCGAGGGGAAGCCCGGGGAGCCGGCGAGGTTCCAGGCAACGGCGGCCGGTCTGGCCGCGCTCCGAGCGACCATGGAGCGAACCCGGCGGGCCTATCGCCAGGATCTCGCCGGTCGGGGATGGGACGGCCAGTGGCGACTGGTCGCGTTTGCGGTTCCGGAGTCCCGGCGCCGTGACCGCGACGCGCTCCGAGACCGGTTGCTCGGCTTCCGTGGCGCCGCCGTCCATGGTGGGTTGTATGTCTCGCCCCGGCCCTGGCTGCCGGATGTCAGGGCCGAGGCGCGCCGGCTCGGCGTGTGTGACCTGGTTACGACCGCGACATCGGGCGATCTGGAAGTTGGCGGCGAACACGACCCGAAGGAGATAGCCCGGCGGCTCTGGCCGGTCGAGCTGCTCGAGGCCCGGTACCAGGCATTCGTCGAGCGTTACAAGGAGCTTCCTGGCGTGCTCCGCGGCTGGCGCAAGGCCCATCGCAGGCTGTCCGACGCAGAGTTCTTGCCGGGTGCTCTTGCCATGGCTGTCAGCTTCCAGGAATGTTTCGATCGCGATCCCTTGCTGCCGCCCGAGCTGTTGCCGCGGCCGTGGCCGGGGCGCGAGGCCCGTGATCTGCTCGCCGCCAGTCGCCGCCTGGCGCTGAGTATCCGGAAATCAGCCGGCCGTCCTGCCCTTTTCCGATTGTACGACCAAGCGATCGATTCCCTCCCGGCGCGGGGGGACACCCAACCATCAACCTGAACCTGCACCCAGGGAGGAATTTTTTTTCCATGCGTTTTGGCATCTTCTACGAGCACCAGTTGCCCAGGCCCTGGTCCGTCGAGGCCGAGCACAAGCTCCTGAAGGACGCCTTGGAGCAAGTGGAGCTGGCCGATCGGCTGGGCTTTGACTACGTGTGGGAGGTCGAGCACCACTTCCTCGAGGAGTATTCGCACTCGTCGGCGCCGGAGGTGTTCCTCGCCGCGGCCAGCCAGCGCACCAGCCGCATCCGGCTTGGGCACGGCATTGTGGCCCTGCCCCCGGCCTACAACCACCCGGCGCGCGTGGCCGAGCGAATCGCGACACTCGACCTGGTCTCGGACGGGCGAGCCGACTTCGGCACCGGGGAAACCTCGTCGGAAGCGGAACTGGGCGGCTTCGGTATCGACCGGGCCAGCAAGCGGGCCCAGTGGGATGAGGCACTCGATGCGGTCACCCGCATGTTCGTCGAGGAACCCTTCGCCGGCTACGACGGAACCTTCCTCAAGATGCCGGCCCGCAACGTGGTCCCCAAGCCGCTGCAGAAGCCACACCCGCCCCTTTGGGTCGCGTGCAGCCGGAGAGAGACGATCCACCTGGCGGCGACAAAAGGAATCGGGGCGCTGTCGTTCTCGTTCATCGAGCCCGAGCAGGCCAAGCAGTGGGTGGACGACTATCACGACACCATCGCCTCTCCGTCCTGCGTCCCCGGCGGGTTCGCGGTGAATCCCCGCATCGCCTGCGTGCTGCCGTTCATGTGCCATCGGGACGAAGAGACGGCGGTGGAGAGAGGGCTCGACGGCGGCCACTTCTTCGGGTACTCGCTCGCCCACTACTACGTGTTCGGTCAACATTTCCCCGGCCGGACCCGGATCTGGGACGAGTTTCAGGAGCGGCGAGCGCTGTTCGGGTTTGACCGGCAGATCGCGGCCCGGACCGGGCAACCGCTCGGCGCCCAACTACTCGAGGAAGGCCTGGGCGCGTTGCGAGGTGCGATCGGCACCCCCGACCAGATCCGGGACCTGGTCCGGCGCTACGCCACCGCGGGCGTCGACCAGCTGATCTTCGTGAGCCAGGCCGGGAAAAACCGGCACGAAGACATCTGCGAGTCCCTGGAACTGTTTGCCCGAGAGGTCCTGCCGGAGTTCGCCGAATCAGCCGACGAGGTTGACAAGGCGACGGATGAGCGGCTTGCTCCGGCCACGGAGGCCGCCCTCAAGCGCCGGGCGGCGCCCCGGGAAGCCGAGCCGGACTACTCGTTTTCTGCCGCGATGCAGGTGTAGGGGAGGCGTGGGAAGGTAAACGGATGACTAAAAGCTGAGCTCCGATCTGACGGCCGGCCGGGGCCTGGCTAAATTCCCTTTTCATGCCTGGGGGCGGACCCGTCCGGATGCCCGTGCTGACCGGCTGCCGGCCACTCGGCGGCGACGGTGGGCGATGATGCGCCTCCCGACGTTCGGCGCCCGGGCAGCGCTCGTGGCCTCGCTGGTCGCCGGTGGGCTCGGCCTCTACGGGATACCGAGGGCGGGGGCGCAGACGCCTCCGTCGTCGACAACGACGACAACGACGCCGCCGTCAACGACGACGACCACTGTCACCCCCCCGATCACCACACCGCCGCCGCCACCATCGAGCACGACTTCGACCACAACCGCATCCACGACGACGGTGCCGCCGTCAACCACCACGACGACGACCCCTCCAGCAATCCCGGTGCGGCCCTGGGCCGTGACCGTGACCCCGCCGCCGCCGGCGCCTCCCATCCTCGCCTCGCCCCAAGACATCGCGCAAGCCCTCAAGCTGCAGGACGAGATCGCGGCCCAATCCGCCTCACTGGACAAGCTCTCCGACCAGTTTCACCAGGCTCAGGATGCCGCCCAGGCGGCAGCACAGGCGCTGTCGACGGTACAGGCACAGCTTGGTGACTCACAGGCCAAAGAGGCACAGACCAGTACCGACATCCAAACGGCGCAAAAGGCTCTGCGGGACATCGCGGTCGACGCCTACGTCCACGTCGTGCCGGCGTCATTGCGACCGAGCAGCGACACGCTGATCCATGCCTATGAGACCGGCAAGGGGGAGGCGTACGCGAACCTCGCGATCGATACCGCCGCCCGCCGAGTCGATCAGCTTCATCACTCCCAGCAGCACCTGCGAGACATCAAGCGGTCCATAGAGACCGCCACCAAGCAGGCTTCTGCTGACGCCGATGCCGCCAACAAGGCCCTGGCGGACGCGTCCGCCGCCGTGCAATCCGCGTCCCTCCAGCAGCTGCAGATGGCCGCGACCCTGGCGCAGGTTCAGGGCTCTATGGCGCAACTCATCGCGGCCGAGAAGGCGACCGCGGCGGTTACGGCGTTCGACCAGTTCACCATCACCAACTCGCTCGACTTCCCCACGCTCGGTCCGCTACCGGCGCCGATACCGCAGACACAGGGAGCGATCCAGGCCACCCTGGCCCAACTCGGTAAACCCTATGTGTGGGGTGGGACCGGACCCAACAGCTTCGACTGCTCCGGACTCATGCAGTGGTCATGGGCTCAGGTCGGAGTTCACATCCCCCGGGTCGCCAACGATCAGCAGTCGTGGGCCACCCCGATTCCCATCTCGCAGGTGCAACCGGGCGACTTCGTCTTCTTCGGCAACCCGGCCCACCACGTCGGCATGTACATCGGCAACGGCATGATGGTGGACGCACCGCATACGGGCGCTTTCGTGGAGGTGGACTCTGTCTGGTGGAGCGACCTGGCCGGCTTCGGCCGGGTGCATCAGCCGTAGAGATGGGCGGTGTCGTTGTCGCGGATTAGCCGCCAGTGACCATTGGACCCCCGTGCCCACTCTGTGATCGAAGTGTTCTCGGGATTCAGCTCGGAAAGCCGGCCAAAGCGCGGCTGCCCGAGAAGCACCGCGTGTGACGCGTAAATGAATCCGCCGTGGGTGGCGATGACAACCGATTTGCCTTCGTAGTCCGCGGCCAAACGGCTGAGCGTCCGCGCCACGCGCAGGTGAAATTCGGCCAAACTTTCCCCGCCCGGGCTCAGAGGCGTGTCGGGGTTGGTCGCCATGTCCAGCTCACCGTAGATCCGCCGGAATTCGTCCCACGTCATGCCGTCGCACTCACCGGGGTGCAACTCGCAGAGGTCGCAGTCCTGGGTTACGTCCGTGGCGGAGAGGTCAAATGCGGGAGCGATGTGCTCCGCCGTCTCAATAGCCCTGGGCAACACGCTGGCCAGCAGTCCGTCGACGGGGTGAAGTTCCCTCGTCCTGGCCAGCCGGTCCCGGAGGGCGCGACACTGCTCAATCCCGCCGTCGGACAGGCCGGCACATCCTCGAACACCACCTACAACCTGATCGACGGCAGCGCGTGATTCCCCGTGGCGGATCAGCACAAGACGAGTCGAGCGGTCAGGCACGCTGAGCCAAAGTTAACGGCGAGCAGAACTCTGGGGAAAGTGTTGTGTCCGGCCCTTCCGTCGTCGACTGGCCCCGGGTGAGGATGCAGGTGGGATAGCGGAAGGCAACGACGTGGTTGCTGCCGTCCCCGCCTCGACCGGCAACCCGAGGAGTGAGCGGACCGAATGGGTGATTCGAGACGTTATGTCGGAGGTGCGCTGGCGACGGTGACCTCGATTGCCGTCACGATCGTGTTGGCCGCCCCGGCGGGTGCCCAGCCCAGCAGCCAAAGTCCCGCCACCGCTACCACCCCGATCATCTCGACGTATGCGGGGAATGGCACCGGTGGGTTCGGCGGCGACGGCGGCTCCGCCACGGCTCCCGGGGCCGAAGTCAACGGGCCGACCGGCGTGGCCGAGGACACCCTGGGCAACATCTACATCGGTGATACCAGCAACAACCGGGTCCGCACCGTCACCACCGGCGGCATCATCAGCACGCTGGCGGGCAATGGCAAATTCGGCTTCGGCGGCGACGGCGGCCAGGCCATCAACGCCAAGCTGGCTGCGCCGACGGGGGTCGCGGTCGACGGCTCGGGGAACGTCTATATCGCCGATACCGACAACAACCGCGTCCGCCGGGTTGACGCGTCCACCGGGATCATTACCACCTACGCCGGGACCGGAAGGTGCAACGCGAACGGTGACAACCTCATGGCGACCAACTTCGGCCTCTGCCTTCCGACGGGTGTCGCCCTCGACAGCAGCAATGACCTCTTTATCGCCGACTCGGGCAACAACGACGTTCGCGAAGTGACGCCAAATGGGGTGATAACGAGGTTCGCAGGTACGGGGGCGACCGGGTCCAAAGGCGACGGCGGTCAAGCGAAGATGGCCAAACTGAACACCCCGACCGGCGTCGCCGTCGACAATCAGGTCACCCACAACGTATACATCGCCGACACGGGCAACTCCAAGATCCGGGCCGTCAACACCATGGGTATCATCTCGACCTTCGCCGGCAACGGGACGTTCGGCTTCAGCGGCGACGGTGGCAAAGCGCCCCTGGCCGAACTCGCCTCCCCGACGGGCATCGGTGTCGACCCCCTCGGCAACGTGTACATCTCGGACACCAGCAACAACCGCATCCGGGTCGTCATCCCGAAAGGCGACATTCTCACCTACGCCGGCACGGGCGTCGCCAGTTATTGCGGTGATGGTGGCCCGGCGACTGCCGCCTGCCTCAACGCCCCGACCGGCAATGTCGCGGTGGACGGCCAGAACGTCTTCATCGGCGACACCAACAACAACCGGATCCGCCGGGTCCAGGGTGGCCCGCCGCCCAACATCCCCGAGACGCCCTTCAACGTCGCTCTCCTGCCGCTGAGTGCCCTCGCGTTGCTGGCTGGGTGCTTGTGGGTCGTGCGCCGGCGCCGGCGTAGCTCCGGAGTGGCCACCGCGTGACGCTGGCCATCGCGGAAACTCACCGGGCCAGCGGCTTCCGCCGCTGGCCCGGAGCTTTTTTTTCTCGCCTCTCCTCTCGTGATAGCCGGCCCGGCATAAGCCAGAGGGCGAGGTGACCACCGGCCTCATCCGGCGGCGGATACCCACCG
>JBPYFF010000017.1:0-15800 GCA_051984455.1 Acidimicrobiales bacterium
CACGTCGTCGGCCACCTCGATCACCTCGCCCGCGAGTTCGCTGCCCGGGACAAACGGGACCGGCACTTTGACCTGGTACTGATTGGCCACCATCAGCACATCGGGGAAGTTCACGGCGGCCGCCCGGACTCTCACCCGCACCTGCCCGGGTCCCGGGCCCGCGGGTGAGGCGATGTCGTCAGGCTGAACCGCGTCAGGTGGCCCGTAGGCGGAGCAGACGGCGGCTCTCACCTCACGTCGCCGGTCGGCGCAGGCGACGTCATCTGCCCTTCCACACGGGGGGGCGCTTCTCCACGAACGCGGTCGCTCCCTCTTTGGCGTCCTGGCTGCCGAACACGACCGGCTGCCACTCGCGCCGCCGCCCGGCCGCCCGGGCGGCGTCGGTCACGCCCAGCCGGACCAGTTCCTTGGTCGCGGCCACCCCGAGCGGGCCGTTGGCCGCAATCCGCTCCGCGAATCGAAGCGCGGTGGCAAGCACCTGGTCGGGCGGGACGACCGCATTCACCAGTCCCAGGGCACAGGCGCGTTCCGCGTCAATGCTGTCACCGGTGAGGGCGATCTCCAGCGCGACGGCGAGCGGGATCCTGGTGCCGAGCAACGTGCCGCCCCCGGCCGCGAAGAGTCCCCGCTTCACTTCCGGCAGACCGAACTGTGCCTGCGATGAGGCGACGATGAGGTCGCAGCCGAGGAGCACCTCGAACCCGCCCGCCAATGCGGTGGCGTTGGCCGCCCCGATGACCGGCACGGTGAGCTCGCCCTGCACCAACCGGCGGTAGCCCTCCATGACCGGGGAGTCGGCGGCCGACGCCTGCTGTCCCCCGGCAAAGGCGCGCAAGTCCATGCCGGCACAGAAGGCCCGGTCGCCGGTGCCGGTGATGACCACGGCACGGATCTCCGGGTCGTCTTCGGCATCGTTCATGGCCGCGCCGATGCCCGCGATCAGTGTGGCGTTGAGCGCATTCCTCGCCTCCGGACGGTTCAACCGAGCGACGAGGACGTTACCCCGCCGCTCACGCACCAACTCGTCGCTCACCGGCCGTAGCCGGTGGTTTCGGCCAGCGCTGCGGCTCCCTTCATCAACTCCACGATGAGCGGCCCGAACGCCTGCAGCTTTTCGTCGTCGCCCGCTCGCTGAAAGCCTCGTTCCAGTACGATGGCGAGCTTCCATTTGGCAAGGATGATGTAGTAGTCGATGTCGTCGACCTGCCGGCCCGAGACGTCGGCGTAATGGGCGAGAACCTGCGAGCGCGACGGCAGGCCGCGCATGTCGACATAGCCTGTCTCCGAGGCTGAAGGGGCCCTGGTGTCCTCGGGCCATCCCTGGATCATCCATCCCAGGTCGAGCTTGGGATCACCAACGGTGCCCATCTCCCAGTCCACGATGGCTGCCAGCCTCGCCGGCGCCCCGTCCCTGAACATCACGTTGGCAAACTGATAATCGCCGTGCATGATGCCCGGGATGTAGTCGATCGGCTGGTGGGCTCGAAGCCACGCCGAAGCGATGTCCATCCCCTCCAGCTTGCGGCCCTTGATCCGCTCGAAGAAGGTGGTCCAGCGCTCCACCTGACGCTCGTGAAACCCTTCCGGCCGGCCGAGCCCCTCAAGCCCGCGCGCTCGCCAGTCGACCCTGGAGAGCAGGGCGATGCCCTCTGCCAGCTGGTACCCAAGCCCGGCCCGGGCGGCAATATCGGAGTCAAACGGGGCGGCCCAGTTCCTGTGGTCCATCGGGGACCAGCCGTCGACAAAGCCCATCAGGTAGAACGTCCGGCCGAGCACCTCCGGGTCGTCGCACATCGCGATGGCCGGCGTATGGGGCACGTCGGTGCCGTCCAGCGCCTCAATGATGCGCCACTCCCGGACGATGCCATCGTCGCGGTCGGCCGGCGCAGCCGGCGGCGGGATTCGGATCGCGCCGTGCAGCTCGCCCCGGTGGATCTCGTAGATCTCGTTCTGAGATCCACCGGAGAGGAAGCGGTGGGTGATGGGCTCGCCCTTGCCAGGTAGACCATCGTCATCCATCCAGCTGGCCAGCCGCTCGAAGTCGATCACAGGTTCCCCACCTCATGCTCCAGGTACTCGCTGAGCTTGGCCCGAGCCGCCTCGAGCTTCTTCGGGAGCCACTCGGTTGGCCACACGTCGTCGCTCGCCTTGTACTCCCGCAGCAGCTGGCGGGCCACGGTGACCTTGTGGACCTCGGTCGGGCCGTCGGCAAGGCCCATGACGGCGGCGCCATGGATCATTCCGAAAAGCGGCATCTCATTGGTCACGCCCAGCGCACCGTGCACCTGCATCGCCCTCCAGGCGATGTCGTGCAGGACCGTCGGCATGACCACCTTGGCGGTGGCGATGTCTTTCCGGACTTTGCGATAGTCGTTGTACTTGTCGATCTCCCACGCGGTGTAGAGCACGAACAGCCGGAACTGCATCAGCTGGGCGTAGGAGTCGGCGATGTAGCCCTGCACAAACTGCTTGTCACCGAGGAGGCTGCCCGCGGTCTCCCGGCTCAGCGCCCTCTCGCACATCATGTCGAGCGCCTTCTTGGCCAGGCCAATCGTCCGCATGGCGTGGTGTATGCGCCCTCCGCCCAGCCGGGTCTGGGCGATGGCGAAGGCCTGTCCCTCCCCCCCGAGGAGAGCATCCTCCGGCACCCGGACGTCGTCGTAGTGGATCAGGGCATGGGAGCCCTCGTTCAACCGCTCACCCGACAAGCCGACATTGCGCACGATGTTGACGCCCGGCGTGTTGGCCGGGACCAGGAACATCGACATTCCCTTGTAGGCGCTCACCTCCGGGTTGGTGACCACCATCACGATCAGAAACGACGCCGTCCGGGCGTTCGAGGAGAAGTATTTCCAGCCGTTGATGATCCATTCGTGGCCGTCCTTGACGGCCTGGGTCTTGAACATCGTCGGGTCGGCGCCGGCGTGGGGCTCGGTCATGGAGTAGCAGGAGAACATCTCGCCGTCGAGCAAGGGCTGCATGTAGCGGTCTTTCTGTTCCTGGGTGCCGTAGTGGGCGATGATCTCGGCGTTGCCGGTGTCGGGTGCCTGGCACCCGAATACGATCGGGGCCCACCCCGACCGGCCCAGGATCTCGTTGAGGAGTGCCAGCTTCAGCTGCCCGTAGCCCTGACCGCCGAGCTCCGGACCGAGATGGGTGGCCCACAGCCCTCGGCGCCGCACTTCCTCCTTCAACGGGTCGACCACCCGCCGGCGCGTCTCGTCCAGCGGGACAAACTGCTCGTGTCCCCATACCAGGTCCAGCGGCTCGACTTCCTCCCGCACGAAGGCGTCAACCCAGTCCAGCTTGGCCTGGAACTCGGGCTCGGTCTCGAAATCCCACGACATTCGAACTCCCTTCCGTCACGTGTCATTGTGCCCGGCCGCTGTCTCCCGCCGACAGTCTGCGGGCGGCTGACGGCCGCCCGGTCCTGCGGGTGGCAGCACCCTCCAGCTAGCTGGTGGGAAAGCCGAGGTGGATCGCACCCGGTGCCGGATCCGGCCATCGAGACGTCACGACCTTTGGGCGGGTGTAGAACCTGATGCCTTCGGGCCCGTAGATGGGAGCGCCGCCAAACAGCGACGCCTTCCAGCCTCCGAAGGAGTGCCAGCCGACCGGCACAGGGATGGGCACGTTGATCCCCACCATGCCGACCTGAACCTCGCGCTCGAACCGGCGGGCGGTGCCCCCATCACGTGTGAACAACGCAACTCCGTTGCCGTACGGGTTGGCATTGACGAGCGAGACCGCCTCGCCGTAGGTGGCGACCCGCACCACACTCAGGACAGGGCCGAAGATCTCATCGTCGTACAGACGCATCCCGGGCTTGACCCCGTCGAGCAACGAGCAGCTGAGAAAAAATCCGCCCCCGGCCGCGCTGTCCGGCGGGCTCGATCCATCGACCACCACCCGGGCACCCTCTCCTGCCGCCCGCTCGACATAGGACCGCACCCGGTCCCGGTGAGCCGCGCTGATCAGCGGTCCCATCATCGAGGCAGGATCATCGCCCGGCCCGATCCTGACGCCCGGAATCCTGGCCGCGATGGCATCCACGACCGCGTCACCGACCGATCCCACCGCGACGACGACCGAGACCGCCATGCACCGCTCCCCCGCCGATCCGTACCCGGCCGACACCGCTGCATCCGCGGCCGCGTCGACATCGGCGTCCGGGAGCACCACCATGTGATTCTTGGCTCCTCCCAGGGCCTGCACTCGCTTGCCGTGACGGGTCCCTGTTTCATACACATGCCGGGCGACGGGGGTGCTGCCGACAAACGACACCGCGTCGACGTCGGGATGGCTCAGCAAGGCGTCGACCGCCTCGCAGTCGCCCTGGACGACGTTGAAGAGCCCGTCGGGGAAACCGGCTTGCTGCACCAGCTCGGCCAGCAGGAGGGAAGCGGAGGGGTCTTTCTCGGACGGCTTGAGCACGAAGCCGTTCCCGCACGCTAGGGCGTTGGCCAGCATCCACAGAGGCACCATCACCGGGAAGTTGAACGGGGTGATACCGGCAACCACGCCGAGGGGCTCGAGCACGCTGTGGACGTCGACGCCACTCGTGACCTCCGAACTGTGGGCGCCCTTCAGGAGGTGCGGGATACCACAGGCGAACTCCACGCACTCGAGACCCCGGGCCACCTCCCCTGTGGCGTCGGCGAGCACCTTGCCGTGCTCTGCTGTTACGGCCGCGGCAAGTTGGTCGCGATTGGCGTCGATGAGCTCGCGGAGCCGGAACAACCGCGCGCTGCGGGCGGTCAGTGGCGAAACCGACCAGGTGCCGGCGGCGTCCACTGCCACCTTCATCGCATCGGCCACCTCAGACGCCCCCGCCAGGCTCACCTCTGCGCTCTGTTCACCGCTGGCGGGATCGTAAACGGGTGCGGTCCTGTCTGGCGTCCCTGCGAGAATCCTCCCACCGATCCAATGACCGATGGTTTTCACGGGTCTGTCCTCGCCCTCACAGCCGGTAGAGCCGTCGGGCGTTCTCCCCCAGGATCTTGGCCCGGACCTCGGGCGAGAGCGTGGCCATCTTTGCCTCCACCGACTCGAGTGGCCTGGGGTAGAGACAGGTCGGGTGAGGAAAGTCGGTCTCGAACAAGATGTTGTCCTCGCCGACCGCATCGATGAGCTCCGGTAACTTGTTGCGGTTTTTTTCAAACCAGAATGTCGCGTACAGGTTGCTGCGGAAGTACTCAGACGGCATCTTCTTCAGCTCACTCAGCTCCTGGGGTGCGTTCTCCGACATCTCGTAGTCGAGCGTCTCCAGGATGAAGGGGATCCAACCGACCCCGCTTTCCACCGACACCATCTTGAGATCAGGGTGGCGGTCGAACATCCCGGACAGGATCAGGTTCGTCACCACCCGGGCGTTGCCGATGAACAGCAGCGACCCACCGATGGCGAGTTGCGTGTTCATAGGGTGAGACGGCCAGGGGTAACTCCCGAAGAACGTCATCGCGGTGATGCTCGCCCCGATGTGAAAGTGCACCGGAAGCTGAAGGTCGGAGCACACTTCCCAGAACGGATCCCACGCCCGGTTGGCCAGGTCAGGTGCTCCGAGATCCTGGGGATCCGACGTCATGTTGACACCGCGGGCCCCGAGCCGCGTCACCCGCTTGGCCTCTGCGATCGACGCGTCGACGTCCCACGCGGGCATCAACGGCAGCGGCAGCAGGCGGTTGCCGGACTCGGCCTGGATCTCCGCCATCCCGTCGTTGTAGATCTCGATCGCCAGCCGGCAGAGGGCCTGGTCCTCCACCCGGCCGAGGTCCTGCCCGCCCAGCCCGATGGTGCTCGGGAAAATGACCTGGGCGTCGATCCCACACTCGTCCAGCACACCGAGACGCACTTTCGGGTCGTATGCGCCCACGTGCACTGCATCGAATGGCCACTCGTGCAACGCCTTGTGCGAGCTCTCTTTGCGGCCGTCACGGCCGATCACGCCTGCAGCGCTGAAGCGCCCCAGCTGCAGGCCGTCGAACACCCACATCGCCTCACCGTCGACCTCCTCGACGTGAGGAACCCGATCCCGTAGCGCGGCGGGCGCCCGCCGGGTGAACAGATCGGGTGGTTCCGACCAGTGGGAGTCGGCGTCGACCACGAATGTTGTCTTCGACATCGACGTCGAGAATAGTATCGACGCCATGACGGTTGCAATGGTCAACGGCCTCTCGATCAGCTACGAAGTGATCGGCGAAGGCAGGCCGTGGGTCATCACCCCTGGCGGCCGCTTCAGCAAGGACGACCCGGGCCTCCGGGAACTTGCGGTCGAACTGGCCGGCCGAGGCAACCAGGTGCTCATCTGGGACCGTCCCAACTGTGGCGCATCGGACGTGTGCTTCGAGGGGGTGTCGGAGTCCGAAATGCAGGCCGACACTCTCGCCCGGCTGCTATCCGATCTCGACATGACGCCCGCGGTGATCACGGGAGGATCGGGAGGGTCACGGGTCTCGCTACTGACGGCAGCCCGTCATCCCGGCGCGGCCGCCGGCGTGGCCATCTGGTGGATCAGTGGCGGTGTCTATGGCCTCATGGTCCTGGCCACCCACTACTGCGGAGGTTCGCTGCACGCCGCCTGGACCGGCGGCATGGAAGCCGTGGTCGCACTGCCCGAATGGGCGGAGGTTCTGGAACGCAACCCACGCAGCCGGCAGCGGTTCCTTGAGCAGGACCCCAGGGAGTTCATCGCGACCATGGAGCGCTGGATGGTGGCGTACTGTCCGCGTCAGGACCAGCACGTCCCTGGTCTCCCCGATGCCATGGCCCGGGGCCTCGACCTTCCTGCGCTGGTCTTCAGGAGCGGCGAGAGCGACGCGTTCCCTACCCGGGCAACGTCGGAGGCACTGGCCGCGTTGCTGCCGAACGCCCGGCTGGTCGAGCCACCCTGGGGAGACAGAGAGTGGATCGAAAGACAGGCCGAACGCGAGAAGCGGGGCGGGCTCTTCGTTCGATGGCCGCTGCTGGCTCCGCTCCTCTGCGAGTGGAGTGATGAGGCGCTCAAGTGACCGCGCGGTAACACCGGCTATTATTGACTTCGACGTCAAAAGGGGGAAACAAGAAGTTGGCGACGGCCGCACAGGCAGAACGTGAGAAGGTCAACGGCCCACGCTCCCGCAAGGGACTGCAGGCACGGGCACGGCTCCTCGACGGGGCCAAGCAGGTCTTCGAGGAGGACGGCTTCCTCGAGGCCCGCATCTCCGACATCGCCGAGCGGGCCGGGTTGTCACACGGCTCCTTTTACCATTACTTCGAGTCGAAGGAGGAGATCTTCCGCGAAGTTGCGGCGACCGTTGACGAACGGCTGAGTGCACCCCTGGACAGCGTGATACTCGATGCCTCATCAACCGCGCCGCCGCGAGAGCGCATCCGTGAGGCAATTCGCCGGCATCTTGAGAGCTATCGCGACGAGGCCCGGATCATGGGTGTGATCGAGCAAGTCTCACGCTATGACGAGGTTGTCCAGGGCCCGCGCCTGGCCCGGCACAATCACTACCGGCAACTGGTCGCCGACTCCATCCGGCAGTTGCAACGCCGGCGATTGGCCGACCGGACACTGGACCCGACCATCGCCGCTGCCGGCCTCGGTGCCATGACGTCAAGGTTTGCCGAGATGTGGTTCGTCCAGGGCCTGCTCGAGTGCGACTTCGATGACGGGGTCGAACAGCTCACCACGCTGTTTGCCAATGCGCTGCGATTGAGCGACGGTCCCTCGCGGGTCTCGTCCCGCAAGGCGAAGTGAGGGGGCGGAGGGAGCCAATCGGATCTTGCGTCTGCTGGAGAGAAGTATGACCTTCATGCTGTGCGCCATCCTCGTTGCTCTGGCCGCGTGCTCCAGCAGCAAGAACACCACCCAGCCGCGGGCGAATGCGCTCGGCTCGGCCAAGGCGCCGGCCGGACCGGCGGCCAACCTCTCCGAGGAGATCACCGGAGGCAACGGGCCGTTTATGGGCTCGGCGGCAACAACAAACCTGCAAGCGAGTGGCTACGTCGAGCATGAATATGTGGCCGCCGGAACGGCATCGTCATATCGGACCAATCGCCCGCTCACCTCCGACGGCCGCTGGACGTTCACGCCCGACGCCAGCGCCGCCTATCGAACCCGGGTGTTGGTGCGCCGGCCGGCGCACGCGAATGCGTTCAACGGGACCGTGATCGTCGAGTGGCTCAACGTGAGCGGCGGCATCGACGCCGATCCTGACTGGGCCAGCTTGCATGAAGAAATCGTGCGCCGGGGCTATGCCTGGGTCGGCGTGTCGGCGCAGATGATCGGCGTCATGGGCGGGCCCGTGGCCGTCTCGGTCCCCGGCACAGGTACCGACGTCGTGGGCAAAGGTCTCAAGGCTATCGATCCGGCCCGCTATTCCTCGCTCGAGCACCCGGGGGATGCCTTTTCGTTCGACATCTACACCCAGGTCGCCCGGGCGATTGGGTCCGGGGCGGCTATGGGTGGGCTACGGCCGCAACGGTTACTGGCAGCCGGCGAATCACAATCAGCCTTCGCGCTTGTGACCTATTACAACGGCGTGCAACCACTCGCCCAGGCGTTCGACGGCTTCTTCGTCCACAGCCGGAGCGCGTCGGCGATGCCGCTGGTGCCGCCCGGCCAGCCTGTCGACGTGGCCAGCGGGATCACCGGCACGCCGACGATCTTCCGCACCGATCAGGCTGCGCCTGTGCTCGACATCCAGACGGAGACCGACGTGGGCAGCGTGCTCAACTCCTACGCCGCTCGTCAGCCCGATACCGATCGATTCCGGCTCTGGGAAGTGGCCGGAACAGCCCACGCCGATGCCCACCTCGTTGGTCCACTCGGCCAGTCTCTCAACTGCGGGGCTCCCATCAACAACGGGCCCATGCACGTCGTCGCCAAATCCGCGCTGCGGGCTCTGAACAGCTGGGTCCAAACCGGCGGGGCTCCCGTTGTCGCGCCACGCATCGACGTGGCTCCCGGTCAGCACCCCCAGATCGTGCGCAACGCCGACGGCATAGCCCTCGGCGGCATCCGGACACCGCCCGTCGACGTGCCGGTGGCGACGTTGTCGGGTCAGCCCGGGCCAAACGCATCCGTCATCTGCTTGCTGCTGGGTTCTACGGTGCCGCTCTCGGCCGCGCGGCTGGCTCAGCTCTATCCCTCACGGACGGCATATGTCCAGCGCTACAACGCTGACGCCGACGCCGCCATTCGCGCCGGCTTCGTATTACCCGAGGACCGCGCCGCTCTGCTGGCCTACGCCGAGCCGGCCAGCATCCCCGGCTGAACATTTCGCGTCGCTAAACGACAGTCCCGTACATGTCGTTAAGGGGATAGGAAAGCAGTTCTAGCCTCTCCCCGTCGGGTCCGGGAAAGTACGCCGACGTCCCGTCGACGACCAGCACGTCGATACCGGCTGACTTGACCTTGGCCACCAGGCGTTCCCACTGCGCGGGAGCAACGGAAATGGCGATGTGGTGGAGGCCACCAAGGACTTCGGCGTAGCTGGCGAGGTCAAGTCCGGGGAAGTCGAAGTACGCCAGATAGTTGTCGTGGCCGACGTCGAAGAACAGGTGGGTTGAGCCGCGGTAGTCACGGTTCTCGAACAACTCGACGAGCGGGAATTCCAGGAGGTCCTGATAGAACCGGATGGTCCGCTCGACGTCGCTACACAGGAGGGCAAAGTGGTGAACGCCTCCACCCGCAGACGGGGGGCGTTCGCCGCGTGCTCGTAGATAGCGGGCCTTCAGCGACGCCCACTCCTCGCTTCGATCGACGTCATTGCCGTGCCGGCTCATGGCAACCGATCGTACCCCGCCGCCTCTTGACCACCACGGCTGCCCAGAAATACCCGTTCGGGTAGTGCGGTTTTCTGGCCGCTTTCCGGCGTGAGGCAACCACTCTTGGTCGACTTTGTCCTTGACTGCGTGGCTTTCTTTCTTGCTGACGAATCCTCCGCCGTCACTGGGCCCGCTTCACCCGAACGGGCGGCCGGATCGACCACGCCCGGGCGCGCTGCCGGGGTACCTTTTTGACCATGGACGACACGAGTTCTTCGGGAGCGGAGGGGGCAACCGCCGCAAGTACAGATGCCATAGAGGCTGCCTGGGTGGCGAGCTCAGCCGTGCGCGAGTTCTCCGGCATCCATCGAACGCTTCGCGGCCTGACCATGCTCTTTCTGCCTGCGGTCTTGACCTCCCGGCCCGGCGATCGTAAGCGGACACGAGCAGTCGCCGAGGTGATTGGGTTCGCGGTGAAGGGCCTTCGTTTCCATCACTCGCTCGAAGATGACGACTATTGGCCTGCCCTTGTCGCCAATGGAGCCGACCAAGCCTCGCTCGAACCGCTGATGGCCGAGCATCATCAACTGGTCCCGATCCTGGACCAGCTGGATGCACAGGCCCAGGCGCTTCTGAAGGACCCGGGAGACGAGCGGGCGCTCTCTTCGTGCCAGACGCTGTTCCGGGAGCTGGCCGATCACCTGTTGGTCCACCTGGACCATGAGGAGCCGATCTTCTTCCCGCTTCTCGCGACATATCTTCCTGACGCGCAGGCACACACGCTTGCCCTCAAGGCGGCAAAGAGCGCACCTCGAAAGGGGTTCTCCTGGATCATGGCAGGTGCCACTTATGCCATGCGCCCGCGGGAAGCGGACGAGTTCTTGCGTTCTCTGCCCAAGCCCCTCGTGTGGTCGCGCCCCCTGCTGCTGCGCAGCTATCGCAGAAATTGCAGCGTCCTGGGAATCGATCCAACCGGACTCTCACGGGCGGGCGCCAGCTAGAAGGGTCATCCCTTGCTGCCATGCGCATGGTCTGCCCCTCGTGCAATCACGCCAACCCGGCCGGGGCGAAATTCTGCCTGGAGTGCGGCACCCGCCTGAAGGCCGGTCAAGCCCTCACGCTGGAAGAGCGCAAGGTCGTCACGGTGTTGTTCGCCGACCTGGTGGGGTTCACCTCTCGAGCTGAACAGATGGATCCTGAGGATGTCCGGGCCTTCCTTTCCCCCTACTACGCCCGTCTGCGTTCGGAACTGGAGCGCTTCGGCGGCACGGTGGAGAAGTTCATCGGCGACGCCGTGATGGCGCTGTTCGGCGCACCGGCGGCCCACGAAGACGATCCCGAGCGGGCCGTGCGGGCTGCCCTGGCCATCCGCGACTGGGTTCGTGGGGAGGAGGGTATTCAGGTTCGGATCGCGGTCAGCTCGGGAGAGGCGCTGATCGTGCTCGGTGCCCGCCCGGTGGAGGGCGAGGGGATGGCCGCGGGCGATGTTGTCAACAGCGCAGCCCGCCTGCAATCGGTTGCACCGATCAACGGCATCCTGGTCGGCGAGCGGACCTTTCGGGCCACGCGGCGAGTTATCCGGTATCGCCAGGTCGGGCCTGTGGCGGCCAAGGGCAAGTCGCAGCCCATTCCGGTGTGGGAAGCGCTCGACGCGACGGTTGGAGCCGGGAGCCAGGTACGGCCAGAGACACGGACGCCGCTCGTAGGGCGAGAGCGAGAGCTCAAGCTGTTACGGGGCGGACTCGTCCGGTCGCAAAGCGAGCGCTCCACACAGCTCATCACCGTCGTCGGCGTCCCGGGAATCGGCAAGTCCCGATTGCTCCATGAGATGGCCGGGATGATCGAGGCCGAAGCAAAGCCGATTACCTGCCTTCAGGGCCGGGCGCTCCCCTACGACTCGGCCATAAGCCTCGACGCGCTCGCCGAAATGCTGAAGGCGCAGGCCGGGATCCTGGAGACGGACAGCCCCGTCGAGGCCGACGACAAGCTGACCCGGGCGGCGGCAGCGGTCTTGCCAGACAGACTCGAATGGGTTCGCCGGCATTTGAGCGTGCTGGTCGGTGGTTCCCGTCCGGGCGACGCGCCGGTCCGCGACGACGACCAGGAGGAGAAGTTCGCGGCGTGGCGGGGGTTCTTCGAGGCCCTGGCAGAGCGGCAACCGCTCGTGTTGATGTTCGAGGATCTGCACTGGGCCGATGACGGGCTGCTCGACTTTCTCGACTACCTGGTCGAGTGGGTCACCGATGTCCCCCTCCTGGTCGTCTGCTCGGCCCGGCCGGAGCTGCTCGAGCGGCGGCCTGGCTGGGGCGGAGGCAAGGCGAACGCCATGACGCTCTCGCTCTCTCCGCTCTCCGATGAGGACACCGCCAGCCTCATCCGGCTGCTGGCCTGTCGGCCCCTCCTCGAGGCGAACCAGCCGGCCGAGTTGCTGGCCCGAGCGGGCGGCAACCCGCTGTATGCCGAGCAGTACGTTCAGATGCTGGTCGACCGCCGTGCCGGCGAAGAGCTCTCGCCGCCCGAATCCATTCAGGCCATCATCGCCGCTCGACTCGACGCGTTGCCGCCTGAGGAGAAGCAGGTGCTCCGCAACGCGGCCGTGATCGGCCAGGTGTTCTGGCCCCAGGCGATCGATGCCCTGAGTGGTGGTGTCGGCGCCATGCCGCAAGACCACGATCTCCGCGTCAGCCAGCTGGAGGAGCGCCTCCACCGCCTGGAGCGCAAACAGTTTGTCCGGCGGGACCGCGAGTCCTCAGTGGCCGGCCAAAGCCAGTATGCGTTCCTGCACATCTTGCTGCGGGAGGTGGCCTATGGTCAGATCCCCCGGCCGGCCCGCATCTACAAGCATCTCCGTGCCGCCGGGTGGTTTGAAGCTCTGGGCCGCCCCGACGACCAGACCCAGATGCTGGCCCATCATTACCTGGCCGCCCTCGATCTCGCAGGAACCGCCGGCCAGGATGTCGCCGGCGTGGCGCCCCGGGCCAGGGTCGCCCTCCGGGCGGCGGGAGATCGGGCCCACGCCCTCAACGGCTTCGACTCCGCCGCCAGGTTTTATCGCTCCGCCCTCGAGCTCTGGCCAGACCAGGCGGTGGCGGAGCGGACAGATTTGCTCTTCCGGCTGGCGGTGGCGCTGTTTCTCGCCGACGACGACACCTGCGAGGAAGCCCTGGAGACGGCCCGGTCGGCGGTTTTGGCGGCAGGCGACCGCACCAAAGCGGCAGTGATCGAATCCCACCTCGGCGATGTCTGGTGGATCCGGGGTGACCGGGACCGATGTTTCCAGCACCTGTTCCGGGCCGAGGAGCTGGTGCGGGACGAGCCGGCCTCGGCCGAGAAAGTGGACGTGCTGGCTGACAAGGCGCGCCACCAGATGCTCGCCGATTTCGACACGGAGAGCGCCCGACAAGCCTTGCAGCTGGCCGAGGCTCTGGGCCTGGATGAGCAGCGGGCCCAGCTGCTGATCACCATCGGATCGGCTCGCTGGTTCTCAGGCGACCGGGACGGTCGTGAGGACATACAGCTGGGGCTCGAAATCGCCCTGGCCGGCGATTATCCGCCAGCAACACGGCGGGCCTTCATCAACCTCGGCGGCTGCGCCGAACATGAAGGCGACCTGCATGAAGCCCTTCGACTGTCGAACGAGGCCGAGAGGGTCGCCCAACGGCTCGGAGTCAGGGATGAGCTCCGCTGGCATCAGGCCACGGCTATCGAACTTCTCTTTGAGCTCGGACAGTGGCAACAGTGCGCCGTTGCTGCCGACGATTTCGTTGCCGAATCGAGCCGACGAGCCAAGCACTACATGGACTCGTGGGTTCGCCTCACCCGGGCCCGGTTGCGGCTGGCCCGTGACGACCTGCATGGAGCACTGGTCGACCAGTCCACGGGTTTGTCTGCCGCCCGCAGGGCCAAGGATCCTCAGGTGCTGTATCCGGCCCTCACCGTTTCCGCCTACGTGCTGGCCGATGCAGGGCGCCTGGAAGAAGCCGGCCAACTCATGGATGAGCTCGTGGCGAAGGAACCATCTGCGATCGGCGGGCTGCTGGTCGGCACCATCATCGATCTTGCCTTTGCGGCCGACCGGCTGGGACGCACCCTGGAGTTGAGGCAATGGCTTACCGGTTCCGGTGGGTCGCGGTGGTCGCGTGCCGCCCGGGCGCTGCTCGACCAGGATTTTCAACAAGGGCTGGCCCTGCTCGAGGTCATTGGAGCCGTCCGCTCGCTCAACGTCGCTCGTCTCTGGGCTGCCCGGGTGTCGATTGCGAGCGGCGCGAGCGGCGGGAACGGCGACGGGGAGGAGATGCTTGACCCGGCCCTCCAGTTCTTTCATTGCGTGGGAGCAACGCGCTTCGTCCGTCGGGCTGAAGGTCTGTCTGCGTCATCCCGCGTCCCGGACGGCCGTTGACGGCATTACTATTGCTTCGGGCAAAAGGGGTGATCGCGATGCGCATCGAGTCCTCGGTAACCAGTGTCTCCTGGATACCGTCCGAAGCGGTGGCGGGCTTGCCAAAGCTGGGGTTCATCTCCGGCTTGACGCATTACGACGAACCGCCTCTCGACGAAATAGAAAGCCTCGAGAAGCTTGAAGAACTCTTCGCGGCGGAGAGGTTTCGGTTCGCCAACCGGCTGTCTGCCTGGATCGAAGTGCAGGACGGACGGGTGATCGATGCCGGTTACAGCGGGCGGGGTTACATCACCTGCACCCGCGTAAAGCTGGGACCGATCGGCGAGGTCCTCTTTCAGCCGGCCGAGTTTCCCGAGCTTCGTGCCGCTCCCGAGATGAGTGACACGAACGTGCGGTTCGTTCAGACGACGGGCGGACGCACCGGGTTGCCGGCTCCCCGCCCCGTAAGGAGGAAGCCGCGCGTTCAGTGGGTCGCACCCACGGTTTGGACGACGCTGGCGCTGACCATCTCGGCCGACGGATCATCGACGCACGAGCTTGCGGGAGCGAGCTCGTTTCCGCGTCACTGGATCTACGCGCCTGACGGCCAGCTGGTCGCCAAAAGCGGACTGGCAGACTCTCGTGAGTGGTTCCAGACGTCCTTTGGCCTCCACAGCCCCTGGGGAAATGAGGATTCGAAGCCGTTCGTCACCCTGGCCGAGAGTGCGCTTGAACGTCAGCTGTCCAACGCCATCATGCGCGGCGGGGAACGGCCGTCAGTTCGAAAGCTGCGGGCAGGGTCACTTCTCACCGCGCAGGGCGAACCAGGCCGTGATGTGTACCTTCTGCTCGATGGCGTTCTCGAGGTGTCGGTGGACGAAAAAGAGCTAGGCGAGCTGGGTCCGGGTGCCGTGGTTGGCGAGCGGGCCGTGCTCGAGGGTGGGCACAGGACGGCCTCGTTGCGGGCCGTGACCAACTGTACGGTGGCTGTTGCCAGCGAGAGCCAGATCGACCGTGAGAAGTTGATGACCCTTGCCGAGGGGCACAGGCGGGAGGACCTCCCAACGCCGTAGTCTGTCGCCTTCTGGCGGGCCGCCCCGCCGGAAGTTCTCTCCCCAAAACGTTCCGGGGAGAGAAGTAGACCGCCGGCGGTACTCAACTCACCCCAGAAGGGAGAACGGCCGGGCGGCTCCGTGTTAACGCCGCATGACGTGAATGCAGACAGCCTGGTCGGATGAGGGCCTGAACCGCCAGGTCTTACCGATCGACCAGCACGCGGGCGGGATGCTTCACGGCAGCCGGTCGGGCATACGGGCTCGCCTCCCAGAGGTCGACGATCTCGTCAATGGCGACGAAGGTGTCCGACCCGCCCGCGAACAGCCAGAGCGTTCGGGCCCGCTTTCGTCCGCCCGAGATGAGCTGCCCGTTATCGATACGAGAGCCATCCTTCAGCGCCAGGCTGACACGGTGACCCTCAAGGCTTCTCAGCTGAGCGACGAAGTCGGTGTTCATGACCCCAGCCCTTCTACTGGTACTCAGACACAGCTTGACCGAGGCAAGGCACGCCCGCGCCAACTGAATCCCAACTTCTCGTCAACTTTTCTCCTGGCAGCCAGCTGGCCGCCGTTAGGCACCACTGAGGGCGTGCAGGGCAGGAAGCACGGCGCCA
>JBPYFF010000018.1:0-8807 GCA_051984455.1 Acidimicrobiales bacterium
ACAGCATGAGATACACGATGCTGGCGGTAAGGGCGTCTTTCTGCGTGGTCGGATTGTCTCCGGCCACCGCGATGGGCACGAGGATGTAGCCGGCCTGCGCGATCGACGAGTAGGCCAGCATTCGGACGACGTTCGTCTGGCGGAGGGCGACCAGGTTGCCGACCGTCATGGTGACCGCGGCAAGGATCCAGAACAGCGGTGCCCACACATCGTGCCGGGGGAGGAACGCCACGTAGACCAATTCCAGAATGGCCACGAACCCCGCCGTCTTCGAGGCCACCGACAAGAATGCCGTGACGGGTGTGGGAGCACCCTCATAGGTGTCGGGTGCCCAGAAGTGGAACGGCACAGCCGAGATCTTGAAGGCGAACCCGATCACGACGAAGAAGATGCCGATCGTCACCAGCGGTTCCAGGTGCGGTGCGACATTGAGCTTCCTGGAGATGCCCGTCAGCAGCGTCGTCCCGGTGGCACCGAATATCAGCGACATGCCGTACAACATGACGCCGGTCGCCAGCACGCCGAGCAAGTAGTACTTGAGCGACGCCTCGTTGGACTTCAGGTCCCGCTTGCGCCAGCCCGCCAGCAGATAGGCGGGAACGGACAACAGTTCCAGCGCGATGAAGATGCTGATCAGGTCTCTCGAACTGGCGATCATCACCATTCCCAGCAGCGACGACAGCATGAGAAAGGCGTACTCGCCCTCGTAGTAGTCACCCTCCTCGATGTAGTTGGTGCCCATGAGGAAGATGACGTAGCCAATACCAATAAAGACGGCCTTGAGTACGAGCGAGAACACGTCGACCACGTAGGCTCCACCGAACATGACCCTGGGGTGATCGGTGATACCGGTCGAGGCAAGAGTCACGATGGGAATGAAACTGGCCAGGAGACCGATCCCTGCCAGTTGGGTCACCAGATGTTTGCGGGTCTCGTCGACGACCAGGTCCACGATCAGGACGAGGACGATCACGCCGGTCAGCACGATCTCCGGCGCCAGAGCGTGGTAGTCGAAGTAAGGGGCTTTGAACGTCTGCGTCTGCGGCGCCGCCAGCGGCAGCGCCAACGCGGCAGACGCTGGCAGCATCATTTCACCGACCCTGCGCCGACACCGGGGCGGATCCCGTCGACGAGGTGATGTAGGTGCTCGAAGTGACCCGTCCGGCCGGATCGTTGATGGGCTTGAAAAGGGCGTGCGGATAGATGCCGAGGACCGCGATGAGAATCAACATGGGTGACCACGCCAACCACTCCGGGACGTGGACATCGTGAATGTGGGCATGCTCGAACTCGGCCTTCGGCACACCGAAGGCAGTTCGCTGGTACATCCACAGCAGGTAACCGGCAGCGAACACGGTCCCTATGGCGGCAATCACCATGTAAGCCCGGAACAGGCTGACGTGCTGGTGCAGCGCGTTGGCCGGGGTGTAGGACGACAGGATGGCGCCGAATTCGCCCCAGAACCCGGCCAGGCCGGGAAGGCCGAGGGAGGCCATTGCGCAAAAGCCGAGGATCCAGCCCAACCGCGGCGCCTGGACCAGCACGCCACCCAGCCGGCGCATCTCGCGGGTGCCGTACCGTTCGCCGATCGACCCGGCCAGGAAGAAGAGCATCCCCGTGATCAGGCCATGGGCCACCATCCCGAAGACGGCCGCGTTGATGCCGGTGACGGTCAGGGTCGCGATGGCGAGCATGACGAAGCCCATGTGCGCCACTGACGAGAAGGCAATCAGCCGTTTCAGATCTCGTTGGGCCAGACAACACAGGGCGCCATAGATGATGCCGACGACGGCGAGACCCCCGATCCAGGGTGCCCAGGAGACGGCAGCCTTGGGAAGGATCGGGATGGCGATGCGGATAAAACCGTACGCCCCCAGCTTGAGCAAGATGGCAGCCAGGATCACCGACCCAACCGTCGGCGCCTCCGTATGGGCATCGGGCAGCCAGGTGTGGAACGGAAACATCGGCACCTTGATGGCGAAGCCCATGAACAATCCACCGAAGATCAGCAGGGCGGTGGACTGAGCCAGCGGATTTCGCTGAAGGTTGACAATGAGAGCCGGGATCTGGAAGGTCTGCCCTCCTTTCCAGTACAGGGCCAGGAAGCTCAGGATCATCAAGGCCGAACCGAACAGCGTGTACAGGAAGAACTTGATCGACGCGTACTGGCGATTCTCACCTCCCCACCGTCCGATCATGAAGTACATCGGGAGCAGCACGAGTTCGAAGAAGACGAAAAAGAGGATCAGGTCCTGGGCAACGAAGGTCCCGTTCATGCCGACCTCCAGGATCAGCATCAAGATCAGGAATCCCTTCGGGTCGCGCGGTTCGGGGAAGTGGTCCCAGCTGTAGATCACGCACAGGACGGTGATGAACATGGAGAGGAGTAACAACGGCAGGGAAATGCCGTCGACGCCCACGTAGTAGCGGGCGTGAATCACGTCGATCCAGGGGCGGTTGACGGCAAACTGAAGCCGCCGGGCGGTGTCGTAGTCGAAGTCCGCCAGCACGTACACACCGAACCCCAGCGTCACCAGGGCGGTAAGCAGGGCGACCGTCTTGATAGCAATCTCTTGGGTCTTCGGAATCAGGGCGATAACGATGGCTCCGACCACCGGTATGAAAATCGCCCCCGTCAAGACCCAGTGGTCAAATGGACTCACGGATGCTCCCTGCTCTCATTGTCCCCTCGCCTCTCCTCATCAGAATGCATGGGTCAGGGCGAGGAGCCCCGCGGAAAAGATGACGACACCAACGCCGAAGAAGATGGCGGCGTACTGCTGGACCCGCCCGGTCTGTGCCTGTCGCAGGACGGACGCGCCTTCTTCGGCCGAGAACCCGGCGCCGTTGACGGCACCATCGATCAGATCCTGGTCGATGTATCGATAGACCGCATTGGCCACCCAGCGGGACGAGACGGCGACGGCGTTCACCAACCCGTCAATGACGTGCTGGTCGAACCAGTAGGTGGCCCGGGCGATCGGTGACTTGATGGAGTACACGATGCCGTCCGTGTACAGGTCGTCCAGGTAGTACTTGTTCTCCAGAAAGGCATAGCCGGCATGGGCGGGGCGGGACCGGTGGGTTCGCTCATGGAAGAAACCGAGGGCGTGGTATTCGTAATACATCCAGACAATGCCGATCGACGCCAGCACCGCCGCAACCGAGATCACGGCAGCGGGAAGCGAGAACTTGGCCTCCGTGACCTTGGCCGCCGACATGGCAGCCGCCGTGACGGGGTTTTCCGTCCACTTGGTGAAGTCGTGCAGGCCGAAGGCGTTGAGCCAGCCGGCAACGACTGCCATCCCCGAAAGAATGACGAGCGGGATGGTGATCTCACGGGGCGACTCATGGGGATGGCCGTGGCCGCGGAACTCGCCAAAGAACGTGAGCCACACGCATCGCGTCATGTAGCCAGCGGTCAGGACCGCACCGATGATGGCAATGACCATGAACGTCGCGTAGCCGTCGTGGCCGGCACCGACAACAATCTCGTCCTTCGACCAGAAACCGGCCAGCGGGAAGATGCCTGAGAGCGCGGCCGAGCCAATGAGGAAGGTGATGAAGGTGATCGGCATGGGCTTGCGCAGGCCGCCCATGTCCTTCTTCATGTCGAAGCTGTGGTGAGCGCCGCTGTGGCTGACGGATCCGGCCCCGAGGAAAAGGTCGGCCTTGAAGAAGGCGTGGGTGAAGAGGTGGAAGATGGCCGCCGTCCACGCACCCACGCCGAGCGCCATCACCATGTAGCCCAGCTGGCTGATGGTCGAATAGGCGAGCACCTTCTTGATGTCGTGCTGGACGAAGGCAAGGAACGCGGCAATGAGGATGGTGACGGCGCCAACCACCGCAACCAGGTTGAACCCGCTGTGGCCCGGCGTGAAGATGTGGAACGCCTTGCTGAACAAGCCGTAGAACCGGCTGATCAGGTAGACGCCACCTACGACCATGGTTGCGGCGTGGATGAGGGCCGACACCGGCGTCGGACCGGCCATGGCGTCGGGGAGCCACGTGTGCAGCGGAAACTGGGCTGACTTGCCGATGGCGGCCCACAGGAAGGCGATTCCGGCAACCAGCACCAGGGTCTGGTCGGCCCGCCCGGAAAGGGCAGCCAGATTGATCTTCTGAATGTCAAAGCTCCCACCCGCGATGAAGTAGGTCATCGCGATTCCGATCAGCAGACCGATGTCACCCGTCCGGGTGGTGAGGAATGCCTTCACGGCGGCGTCGGAGTTGTCCTTGTCCTCCCACCAGTGCCCGATCAGCATGAACGAGCAGACACCCATGCCTTCCCACCCGAGGAGCAGTTGCAGTGTCGTCGGAGCGGTGACCATGACCAGCATCGACGCGGTGAACAGCGACAGCGCAGCGTAGTAGTAGGTGTAGCGGCGATCGCCCCGCATGTACTCGAGCGAGAAGATGTGCACCATCAGCGACACGAAGGTCACCATGAACAGCAGCATCACGGTGAAGCCGTCGACCCGGATGCCGAAGTTGGTCTGATGAGGGCCGAGCTGGAACCAGACAAACAGGTCCCTTGCGACGGTAGGTCTGATCCCCTCTTCACCGCCCGTCGACCGCATGATCCAGGCGATGGCAGTGAGGATGGACAGCAGGGAAGCGGCCCCGACCGCGGCGACGCCGACCTCCGATCCCTTGTTCGGGAAGCGCTTGCCGAGCAGCAAGATGACGAGAAACGAGACCGTCGGCAGGGCGGGGATGATCCATACGTTGCGGAGGAACCAGTCCACGGCGGGTTCAGCCCTTCATCAAATCGACCTGGTCAAGGTCGATCGATTGCCGGTTGCGATAGATGAGGAGGACGATGGCGAGGCCGATGCCAACCTCGGCGGCCGCGACCGCGATCACGAAGAGGGCGAACACCTGACCGGTGATGGTGTTGTTGAAGGCCCCGAACGCGATCAGGTTGATGTTGACCGCGTTCAGGATCAACTCGATCGACATGAGCACCAGGACGCCGTTCTTCCTGGCCAGCACTCCGTAAACGCCCGTGCAGAAGAGGAAGGCGGCAAGAAAGAGGAACTCGTTCAGAAGCACCCGACGTCTCCTTTAGTCCCGTCTGGCGATGACGACCGCGCCCACCAGCGCCGCCAGCAGCAGCACAGACGCAGCTTCGAAGGGGATCACGAAGTCGTGGAAGATGGAAAAGCCGATAGCGGCGGTGTTGCTTCCGTGATCGGCCAGATACTTGGCGGCGACGTGCTGACCCTTGAAGGCGCGCTGCAGGGTCACACCGAGTACCCCGAGCAACAAAAGGGCGACAACGGCAGCCGCCCACCGCTGGTTGTTGTCGAGGTCCTGATTCCTTCCGATCGGCGCCCGGGTGAGGAAGAGGCCAAACAAAACCAGCACGACGATCGCCCCGATGTAGACCAGCACCTGGACGATGGCGACGAATTCGGCCGCCAGCAAGATGTAGATACCCGCCGCGCCCGCCAGCACCACCGTCAGGTAGAGGGCGGCGTGAACCACGTTCTTGGTCGTGACCAGCCGCAGAGCTGACACGGCCATGGCCAGGGCCAGTATTCCAAAGACGATCTGTTGTCCGACGTTGAGCTCGTCGACGAGGGCCAGGGTCAGCGGGTGCATGGCGTTACTTCTTGGCGCCCTTTTTCACTTCTGCGCCCACCTCGAGGAGAGGCGGTTCGGGAACCGTTTCCATCCACTCTCCCAGGCGGGTCTTGTCGTGCAGAAGGTCGGCGATCTTGGCCTCGGAGTACTCGAAGTCCGGGCTCCAGAAGAGGGCGTCAAAGGGGCAGACCTCGACGCAGATGCCGCAGTACATGCACAGGGCATAATCGATGTCGAAGCGGTCGAGGTACTGGACGGTCCGTGGCTTGCCGCCTTCCCGTCGGGGCGGTGCCTTGTCCTTGTGGCCTTCGATGTAGATGCACCAGTCCGGACAGCTGCGGGCGCACAGCATGCAAACGGTGCAGTTTTCTTCCTTGAGCGCGATCACGCCACGCGCCCGTGTCGGCGGGGCCTCCTTCTCCTTGCCGTGCGGCCCCGTGTATTGCACCGTCACGGCCGGTTTGAGCATGGTTCTGAGCGTCACGCCCAGGCCCTTCATGAGGCCGGGAACTTTCGTCTCAGGAGGCATCAGTGCACCACCACCTTGAACACCGCGGTCGCCAGCAGGTTGACGAGCGCTATTGGGATAAGAAGCTTCCAGGCAAAGGCCTGGAGCTGGTCTTCTCGAAACCGGGGATAAGTGAATCGGATCCAGAAGATCAGGAACGACACGATCATCGTCTTCACGAACAGGACGCCGAATCCGAAGATGTCGGCCCAGGCGCCGGTGGGGTGGTACAGCGGTACCCACCAGCCACCGAGGAAGATCGTCGACGCGATAGCAGCCAGGGCGAACGCCGTCGCCAGCTCTCCCAGGAAGAAAAAGAGGAACGGCAGGCCGCTGTACTCGGTCTGGTACCCCGCGACCAGCTCGGACTCGGCGATCGGCATGTCGAACGGGGTCTGGATCAACTCGGCCTGGGCGGCGATGAGGAACAGCACGAAGCCGAACGCTTGCGGAACGACGAAGGGGACGACGATCGAACTGCCAAACAAGTGGAAGTTGGCCTGAGCGGCGACGATACCCTGGAGGGACATCGTTCCCGCCATCATCACGACGCCGACGACGGCCAGCACAAGCGGGAGCTCGTAGGCAATCAGTTGCCCGGCCGCTCTCAGGCCGCCGATGAGCGAGTACTTGTTGGCGGACGACCAACCGGCGGCCAGGATCCCGATGACCGAGATCGAGCTCACCGCCAGCGCAAAGAAGATGCCGGTGTCGAGCGGCTCGCCACTGGCTCCTGGCCCCACCGGAATCACCACATACACGAGAAAGGCGCTGACCATGACGATCACCGGCGCCAGGATGAACACACGGCGGTCAGCCCGCTCGGGTGCGAGCACTTCCTTCTGGAAGAACTTGCCGGCGTCGGCCAGCAGCTGAAGCGATCCGTGGGGTCCGGCCTCCATCGGCCCAAGCCGGCTCTGCATATGAGCCATCGTCTTGTACAGGAACGTCTGCACGAGGACCGCCGCGGCCGTCGGTACCGCGATCAGGACGACGATGAACTTGATGAGCGTGGACTGCCAGTAGGCAGCGTGCAGGGCGAGGATCACTTGGCGGCCACCGCTCGCTGCCTCTTGATGCTGATCACGGGTCGGTCCTGTTCGCCCTGCCGGTCACCGATCGATGTCGCCGAGGATGAAGTAGAGACTGGCCAGGATGGTGATGACGTCGGGGACGAAGACACCTCTCAACAACCACGGCGTGATGGAGACGTTGGAGAATGACGGGGTCCGGATCTTGCACCGGAACGGTCCGAGCCCGCCCTGGCTCACCACGTAGTAGCCCATTTCTCCCAGGGGGTTTTCCGTGTGAACCCATGCCTCACCGGCGGGCACCTTGATGATCCGCGGCACCTTCGCCTGGATGGACCCGCTCGGAATGCCGTCGAGCAGCTGATCGACGATCCGCGATGCCTCCCTGACCTCCTGCAGCCGGACCCAGTAGCGGGCGAAGGAGTCGCCCTCGGGGTGGGTCCACACCTTCCAGTCGACCTGGCTCCAGGCGAGGGGGGAGGGCTCATCCCGACGGATGTCGAAGTCGATGCCCGAGGCCCGAGCATTGGCCCCGGAAAGTCCGTACTCCAGGGCGATGTGGGGAGGCACGACCCCGATTCCCCGGGTCCGCTGTTCGAAGATCTCGTTGCCCATAAGCAACGTTTCGATCTCGTCGCAGAAGCCCCGCACTTTCCCCATCACGCCCTTGGTCTCGTCGATCCATCCCCTGGGCAGGTCATCCTTGAGACCTCCGATGCGGTCATAGTTCGGGTGGAACCGGCCACCCGTTGCCGCCTCGATCAGGTTGAGGGTGTGCTCCCGGTCGCGAAAGGCATAGAAGACCGGCGTGAGCGCGCCCAGTTGAACACCCATGTCGCCGAGGAACAGGGTGATGTTGGCGATTCGCCCGAGCTCGAACAGGATGGTTCGAATCCACTGGGCCCTCGGGGGTGCCTCCACCCCCATCAGCTTCTCGGCCGCGAGGATGAACGGGACCTCGTTGCAGAAGCTCCCCAACCAGTCGATCCGGTTGACCAGGGTGGTGATCTGCGGGTACGTCCTGACCTCGGCCAGCTTCTCGTAGCCGCGATGCATGTAGCCCGCCACCGGCTCGGCCCATATCACCTGTTCGCCGTCCAGCCGAACGACGATGCGGAGAGTCCCGTGGGTGGCGGGGTGCTGGGGCCCGATATTGAGGGTCATGCCCTCCGCTTCGAGTTCCACGTTGACCCGGGCGTCCGCCGCCTGGGCGGCAATGTAGGCGGCCCGCTGCCGCTCGGAAATGGTCGTGGCCACCTCAGGACTCCTCAGCGACGGCTTCGGTGGCGCCCTCGCCGCCCGGGCTTTCCCCGCCACCGTCGCCCTCGCCCGGGATCGGCTCGACGTCAACCAGCCCCGGCCAGGGTTTGACGATGCGGGCGAGGAGCGGGAAGTCCTTGCGAAGGGGGTGGCCCTCGAACTCGGTGGGCAAGTAGATGTGGCGAAGCCGAGGATGGTCCTGGAAGCCGAACCCGTACATCTCCCAGGCTTCTCGCTCGTGCCAGTCGGCCCCACGGAAGACCGGCACCCAGGAATCGATTCGCGGATCCTCCTCCGGCAGGTCGGCCTTGAGCGTGATCCCGACGTGGGACTCGACGTTGTAGAGCCGGGCGAAAACCTGAAAGCGGGTGTCGCCTCCGGCCACCCCCGTTCGGTACTGCCCGGTCACGACTTCTTCC
>JBPYFF010000019.1:0-2388 GCA_051984455.1 Acidimicrobiales bacterium
GCCATTGCGCTGGCCCGGAGCCCGGCCGAGCGCGTGTCCTTCGAGCGGCGGATCGAGAGCCTGGAAATCTCCTAGCGCGTGTCCGGTTTCGGCGCCCGCCATTCGTCGTCCTCCTGAAGATCACCCGATGAGACCAGGAGAGACGGTGCCGCAGACGTCAACGGACCTCATGAAGGACCTCGGCCGGCGGTAGGGCAATGAGTTCGCTATGCGGCCCGACATGCCCTCGACGGTGGCAGGCCGTGGTCGCGAAGTGGCCCCGGCTCACCGCCGAACCCGGAAGCAGGAACCCCGACCAGCAGCCAGGAGCAGAAATGAACGATCTACTCGACCGCGCCGTCGCCGCGCACGGCGGCCTGGACCGCTGGAATCAAGTCAGGACCGGGTGCTCCTTGCGCTCCACGCGGCCGGCATGGTCTAGGCCGGTGATCACGAGATCAACCACGCAAGAAAGAAAACGGCAATGCGCAAACTGATCGAATCGACCCTCGTCTCGCTCGACGGCGTCATCGAAGCGCCCGAACGGTGGGCCATCTTCGACGCCGAGGCCGCGGCGTTGTCCCTGGAGCAACTGGGGAACTACGACGCGTTCGTCATGGGCCGGGTGACCTACGAGACGTTCTACGCGAACTGGGGCCACATCGCGGGCAACCCCTACATCGACCGCATCAACGCCATGCCCAAGTACGTCGCATCCCGATCACTGACCCAGACAGCCTGGAATGCCACCCTCCTCGGACCCGACCCATCCAGCGCGATCGCCCGGCTGAAGGACCAGCCCGGCAGGGACCTCATCAAGTACGGCACCAGCCGCCTGGACGACACCCTCCTGCGAGACCACCTGATCGACGAGTTCCACTTCTGGATCGTGCCCGTCGTGGCCGGCGCAGGGCAGCGGCTGTTCGAGGACGTGGACACCTCCGGACTCCACCTCAGGCTCACCGACGAGAGGAGGCTGGAGAACGGATCGGTGATCCTCACCTATGCGCCCGGCTGACCTCGGTCCGTGACCGACAGGGCGGGACGTCGTGCAATGAACTGTCCCGCGCTTTCCCGGATATACGGTGGCGTCGTTATAGCCCTGATAGGGACTGCCTTACACGCCGGAGATATCGGCGCCACCGAATCCCCGAATCGGGATCATCGGGCGTATTGCTATGTCCTTCGGTGACATCCCTCCTCCATTCTGCTGTACCGCGTGCCAAAGTTATATTTTGCGGTTCGCCTTGACATCCCAGCCCGCGGTCACCGGCGCATCAAGAGTGCCGTCGGGTCGCTGCGGACGGTATGTGATCTCAATTCGGCCGAAGCTAAAGGACACCTGATCGACCGGCAAGGGCTGCTCGGCTGAGCCCGCTACCTGATAGGAGGACACCATCAGATCAGCGAGATTGAAGGTAAGAAGGTCTTGCGGCTGTTGACCTGGCCTCTGCGCCGTCAGAACCGCCGACTTGAAATGCTGGCCGGACGCGGCCGCGAGCATCAGCAGCGGCGATGCCTTATCTATTTGCTTCACTATGTGAAAGTCCTGGATATTCACCCTGCTGGCGCCGGTGGTCTCGCCCCAGCTAAACGACTCCACCTCGATCTCGCCCTTGTGCCGCGAGTCCTGTGACTCGCCCGCTATACCGTCGATCTTCAAGAAATAGTTCACCACGGTCCCGGCCTCCTCCCGGCAGGAAAACCACACTCACCTCACATGGTAGAGGTCCAGGAAAAGGCACTGTCGCAATCGCGCCGACCGGATCGCGGGCTGGCTAGCTGGTGAGGGGCGCGGGGTGCGGGCGCCAGCTCGGCTGCCGCGGGTGGCCGGCGAGATCGATCCGGCCGCCGGCCCAGAGCAGTGCGGTCCAGGGGTCGGATTCGGCCAGGTCGGAGGGGGTTTGCGGGAAGATGCGGGCCAGCACGCGGCGGCACACGTCGCGCGGCGGGTCGAGGCTGAGGCCGAAGGCCCGGGCGATGTCGTTGCCGTGCACCAGGGCCTCGTGGCAGCCCATCCCGGCGAAGCCCTCCGGATCGGCCATCCCGGCCGGGTGGTACGCCCGGACGTGAGCACGCGATGTGCGCACCATGCAGGCCAGCACCCGCCCTCCGGTGACGGCGAACTCCAGCACCTCGGCCGGCGAGGCGTCCTTCTCGGCGGTCGCGATGGCCCGGACGTAACGGCCGGTCGGCTGGACGGCGAGCTGCCAGGCGTAGGACATGAGACAGTCCCCGATGTGTTCGGCGGTATGCCAGCAATCCCACTCCAGGGTGCCCGCCCGCACTGACCAGTCTCGGTCGGTGATGGGCAGCAGCCCGCTCATCACGCATGAGATCACGCTGTCAAGGTCATCGGCGGTCACTGTCATCGTGCCTTCGAGCCTACGGTCATAACAGCCCGAGCAC
>JBPYFF010000020.1:0-3876 GCA_051984455.1 Acidimicrobiales bacterium
TGGCGCCACGCCCGTTGGTCGTCCGATCAACCGTGGCGTCATGGCAGACGACCAGGTGGCGGTCGGCAGTGGCGTGGACATCGAGCTCGAGCCCGTCGGCGCCGGCGGCCACGGCCTGGCGCAGCGCCAGCAGGGTGCTCGACGGCGCCTCCCTGGCACCGCCCTGGTGGGCGAAGTTGAGGACCCGCCGCTGCAGCCACGGGTTGGCCCGATGCGTCACCGCCGCCAAGCTAGCGGGGCCCGGGCCGGAAGCGCTTCAGAAGCGCTTCAGGGGAGACAACACGGCCCGAACCGTTACTCTGGCCGGTCGTGAGCGATCTCGATGTGGTCGATCTCGATGTGGTCGGGATCGGCAACGCCCTGGTAGACGTGCTGAGCCACGAGGACGACGGCTTCGTCGACCGCCACCGGCTCGCCAGGGGCTCGATGGCGCTCATCGACAGCGAACGAGCGGAAGAGTTGTACACCGCGATGGGCCCGGGCACGGAGATCTCGGGCGGTTCTGCTGCCAACACCATGGCGGGCATTGCTTCCTTCGGCGGGCGGGCCGGCTACATCGGCCGGGTGTTCGACGATCAGCTGGGCGGGGTGTTCGGTCACGACCTGCGGGCCACGAGCGTGATCTTCCGGTCTCGCCCGGCCAGATCGGGCCCGCCGACCGGCCGGTGTCTCATCGTCATTTCGTCTGACGGCGAACGCACCATGAACACCTATCTGGGGGCCGCGGCCCTGCTCGGTCCCGACGACCTTGACCACGAGTTGATCGCGGCCGCAAAGGTCACCTACCTGGAGGGGTACCTGTGGGACCGGCCCGAGGCGAAGGAGGCATACCGGGTTGCGACGGAGATCGCGCATGAGCACGGGAAGATGACGGCGCTCACCCTGTCCGACAGTTTCTGCGTCCAGCGGCACCGGCTCGAGTGGCGGGAGCTGATCGATACCAGCGTCGACATCGTGTTCGCCAACGAAGACGAGATCACGATGCTCTATGAGACGACGACGTTTCGGGAGGCGCTGGAGGAAGTGCGGACTCACTGCCAGATCGCCTGTCTGACCAGAGGTCCAACCGGGTCCGTCATCGTGACGTCAAAGGACGAGCATGTGATCGAGGCCCATCCAGTGGCCCAGGTGGTCGACACGACTGGCGCCGGCGACATGTACGCCGCCGGGTTTCTGTTCGGCTACACGCACGCGTTTGACTTGCCGGCTGCCGGCCGGATGGCGTCGCTGGCCGCGGCCGAGGTCCTCAGCCACACCGGTGCCCGGCCGGAGTCGCCCTTCCGGCAACTGCTCCACCAGCTCGAGATATGACGCCGGAGGCCCGGGGGGTCTCGGCGGTCTCGGGGGAGCCGGAGGCCTCGGCCCTCGATCCGTTTGGGGCCGCACAGGCCGCCGCCGGCCAGCTGGCTGACAAGACCGGGCTGGACCATCACGATGTCGCGGTCGTGCTGGGGTCAGGATGGCTCCCGGCCGCGGACCGGTTGGGGGAGGTGACAGCGGAGTTTTCCTTCCGGGAGCTCGAAGGCTTTCCGACCCCATCGGTTGCGGGTCATGCAGGGGCGGTGCGGAGCATCGCCACCGGTTCCGCCCGGGTACTCACCTTCCTCGGACGGGTTCATCTCTACGAGGGTCACGGGCCGGCCAGAGTTGTCCACGCCATCCGCACGGCGGTGCTCAGCGGCTGCCGCATCGTCGTTCTGACCAACGCGGCGGGAGCCATCAACGAGGGGTTTCGTGTCGGGCAACCCGTGTTGATCTCGGACCACATCAACCTGACGGGTCAGTCGCCGCTCTCAGGGCCGGCGCCACCCGAACCCTACCCCGCTCGCTTCGTGGATATGACGGCTGCCTATTCCCCGCTGCTGCGGGCGGTCGCCCGAGAGGTCGACTCGAGTTTGGCCGAGGGCGTGTATGCCGCCTTTCCCGGTCCGCAGTATGAAACGCCGGCTGAGGTTCGCATGGCGAGCGCGCTGGGCGCCGATCTGGTGGGTATGTCGACCGCCCTGGAGACGATCGCGGCTCGCCACCTCGGTGCCGAGGTCCTCGGGTGCTCGCTCGTGACCAACATCGCGGCCGGCCTCAGTGGGGCCGAGGGCGGCATCGATCACCACGAGGTCCTGAAAGCAGGCGAGCAAGCCGCGGCCAGCATGGGAGAGTTGCTGGCCGAGGTCATCCGGCGGGTGTGACTCCTGTGACCCGTGCGCCGGACGAGCTGATCGCCCGGGCCCGGGCGTGGTTAGCGGAGGATCCCGACCCGGTAACACGGGCGGAGCTGGAGAGGATGCTGGCCACATCCGACCATGACGCGCTCGTCGATTCCTTCGGGTCCCGGCTGGAGTTCGGGACCGCCGGCTTGCGCGGGCCGCTCGGTGCGGGACCGAACCGGATGAACCGCGCCCTGGTGCGACGGGCCGCGACCGGGCTGGCCCGGTATTTGAAGTCGCAGCCCGGCCGCGGGCTGGCGTCATCCGGCATCATCGTCGGCTACGACGCCCGTCACCGATCGGAGGAATTCGCAGCCGACGCGGCCGCGGTTTTCGTGGGCGAAGGCGTCCCGGCCTGGTTGATGTCCCGGGCGCTGCCCACTCCGCTCCTCGCCTACGCGGTAAGCCAGCTCGGCGCCGCCGCCGGCGTGATGATCACCGCCAGTCACAATCCCCCCGGTGACAACGGCCTGAAGGTCTATCTGGGCGACGGCGCCCAGATCGCCTATCCCGTCGATCAGCAAGTCTCGGCCGAGATCGACGCCGTGACGTCGCTCGCCGGAGTTCGGCTCGCTCCTCCGGGCGACGTGAAGGTTCTGGACGACCGCATCGTCGACCAGTACGTGGCCGATGCTGGCAAGCAGTCGTTGAGGCCGTCGTCGAGAAACGTGGACATCGTCTACACGCCACTTCATGGCGTGGGCGGGCCCGTGGCCCTGCGGGTGCTGGCCGGCGCCGGTTTTGAACGGGTGGCCGAGGTGGCCGAACAGGCACAGCCCGACCCCGACTTCCCGACGGTCGCCTTTCCCAACCCCGAGGAGCCGGGAGCCCTGGACGTCGCCATCGGGCTGGCCGCTCGCCGCCAGGCCGACCTCGTCCTCGCCAACGACCCGGACGCCGACCGGCTAGGGGCGGCCGTTCCCGATCGGTCGCGGAGGGCGTGGCACATGTTGCGGGGCGACGAGATCGGTGTGTTGCTGGCCGACCACATCTTGCGCCACACCAGCGGCGACGACCGGTTGGTGGCGACGACGATCGTGTCCTCGTCCCTGCTGGCGCGGATGGCGGAAGCGGCCGGCGTCCAGTATGCCGAGACGCTGACCGGCTTCAAGTGGATCGCCCGGGCCGCGTTCGAGCGACCGGATCTGCGCTTTGTCTTCGGCTACGAGGAAGCCCTCGGGTATTGCGCGGGCACGATGGTGAGGGACAAAGACGGCATCACCGCCGCTCTGTTGCTGGCCGAGCTGGTCGCTGACCTGGGCAGCGGTGACAGACCCCGCACCGTGCACGACCGCCTCGACGAGCTTGCGACCGAGCATGGCGCCCATGTGACCGACCAGTGGTCGATCTGGCTGCCCGGGCCCGCCGGGCTGGCCCGGGCGGCTGCCCTGATGTCCGGGCTGCGCCAGGCACCTCCCTCCAAGCTCGACGGCCGGTCGGTCACGGAGGTGCAAGACCTGCTGGCCGCTGGTGGGCTTCCGCCGAGCGACGTCCTCGTCCTCCGGCTCGGTCGCTCCCGCATCATGGTCCGCCCGAGCGGAACGGAGCCCAAGCTCAAGCTCTACTTCGAGGCCGTGGAGCCGGTGCGCGGTGGCGACGTCGGCCGTGCCCGGGCCGCCGCTGCGAAGACGGTCGGGCGGCTCCGCCAGGCCATGGCGGCGAGGATGGGGCT
>JBPYFF010000021.1:0-2590 GCA_051984455.1 Acidimicrobiales bacterium
TGGAGCGCGTCGACGAGAACACCATCTTCGTCGTGCCCACCCTGGGCGTGACCTACACGGGCTCCTACGAGCCGGTGGAGGCCCTGGCTAGCGCGCTCGACCAGCTGCAGGCCGATGCCGGACTGGACGTCGACATTCATGTCGACGGTGCCAGCGGCGCGTTCCTGGCGCCGTTTTGCGCACCGGATGTGAAGTTCGACTTCCGCCTTCCCCGTGTCAAGTCGATCAGCGCCTCCGGGCACAAGTTCGGCCTTGCTCCGCTGGGTGTCGGTTGGGTCGTGTGGCGCGACCGGAAGGAATTGCCCGACGACCTGGTGTTCCACGTCAACTACCTCGGCGGGGACATGCCGGTCTTCCAGATCAATTTCTCCCGGCCGGCGGGGCAAATCATCGGTCAGTACTACAACTTTCTCCGCCTCGGCCGGGAGGGATACCGGCGAGTCCATCAGGCTTCCTATGGCGTCGGCCAGTACCTCGCTCAGGAGATCGTAAAGCTGGGGCCATTCGAACTGCTCTGCGACAGCAGGCCTGAGAGCGGTATCCCGACGGTCACGTGGCGGATCCGGGAAGGGGAGGACCCCGGCTACACCCTGTTTGACCTGGCCGACCGGCTGCGGGGCCGGGGCTGGCAGGTGCCGGCCTACACCCTGACGGGCACGGCGTCGGACATTGCGGTCCAGCGAGTGCTCGTCCGCCTGGGTGTCAGCCGGGACCTGGTTTCGCTCCTCCTCGATGACTTTCGGGACGCGGTTGCCCATTTCGCCAAGCACCCCATCACCGTGCCCATGTCGAAGCAAGAGGCGTCCGGCTTCAATCACCTTTAACAACCTTTAACAGAGGAGACAGGTCGGGAACTTTTCCGGCCGCCGCAACGACAACCTGATCGTGGATTGCGCCTTCTACCGGGAGTCCATCTCGGCCCGCATCGATGGCGAGGAGCACGGGCTGGAGCCCGATGCTCTTGACGCCCACCTGGCGTCATGCCGGGCATGCCGGAACTGGGCCGAGCAGGCGTCGGTGGTCACCCGGCGGGCCCGCATGGCTCCGGCCGAAGCGGTGCCCGACCTGTCGGCATTGATCATGGATCGGGCTGCGGACGGGGCCGGGGCCCGTCAAACGCCTTCGGTATGAAACGACTGGCCGTCGCGATCGTGGTGGTTGTGGCCGGGCTGGCCGGGTGGGCCGGGTGGGCTGCGCCGGCGTTCGCTCATGCCGTGCTCCAATCCACCGATCCGGCCGCCGGCGCGGTCTTGAAAAAGTCACCCGATGCGGTTGTGCTCCACTTCGACGAAGACGTCGAAATCCAGTTCGGTTCGGTTCGGGTGTTCAGCGCGTCCGGCACACGCGTCGATCATGGTGCCGCCTATCACCCCCACGGCGACGGCCATTCGGTGGCGACGAAGGTGGCCGGCAACCTTGCCCAGGGCGGCTATGTCGTCACCTGGCGGGTCATCTCGGCCGACTCCCATCCGGTCCATGGCGCCTTCACGTTCCAGGTCGGCGCGGGCGGGGCGGCCGCGGCGCAGGCCAGCAGGACCGAGGCGGCGAGGCTGTTGGCGGCCGGGACGGGAAGCCGGACGGTCGGCCTGCTGTTCGGGATCGTTCGGTTTCTGGGTTTCGCCGCCTTGTTCCTGCTGGTCGGAGGGGCCGGCTTTGTCGCCGGCATCTGGCCGGCGGGCGCGACCGAGCGTCGGGCCCGGCAGCTGTTGTGGGGCGCGCTGATCGGCTCGGTCGTGACGACGGCGCTCGCCATCTGCCTCCAGGGTCCCTATGGCGGTGGCCTCCCGTTGTCAGAGATGGTCAAGCCCTCGGTCGTGTCTGACGTGCTGAGGACCCGGTTTGGCGAGGTGTACTTGGCCCGGCTCATCGTGCTGGTCGCGGTTGCGGCGCCCCTGTTGGCCCGACTGCTGCGACCGGGGCGGCGGCCGGGGTGGTGGACGCCGATGGCGATCGTGGCGGCCGCGGCGCTTCTGATCACGCCCGGGCTTGCGGGTCATGCCGGGAGCGGCTCGCTCGTCGCCCTGGCGATCCCCTTCGATCTGATTCACGTGTTCGGGGCGGCGGTGTGGGTTGGGGGGCTGGCGATGCTGGCGATCGTCGTTCTCACCCGCCGGCCGGAAGAGCCATCCCTGCGTCCGGTGGTCAGGCGTTACTCCCAGACCGCCCTGGTCGCCGTCGCCGCCATCGCGGTCACGGGCGGATTTGCCGCCTGGCGACAGGTGGGCAGCTGGTCGGCCGTCACGTCGACCACCTTCGGGCGACTGCTGCTCGCCAAGACCATCATCTTCGCCGCGCTGGTCACGGTGGCGGCCTCCAGCCGGCAACTGGCGCACGGCAGCCTGGCTCTGCCATTCGGCCTCTCACGGCCACCGCGTGCTGAGGGTCGCGCCTCGCGGCCGGCCGGTTCGCTCTCACCCGGTCCGGGCGCAATGGTGGGGAAACGCCGACCGATCGTCGCGGCCCGATCAAACCGGCAGAGCTACTGGAGGGTGCGCCTGCGGCTATCGGTTCTGGTCGAGCTGGGGCTCGTCGCCGCCATCCTGGCCGTGACCGCCGGGCTGGTGAACGCCCAGCCGGCCCGCTCGGCCCT
>JBPYFF010000022.1:0-9591 GCA_051984455.1 Acidimicrobiales bacterium
TGGTTCGGCGCTGCGGACCAATGACGTACTTCGGCTCCTTCGCCGACTGGTGGCCCGCCTGCCAGACGGCGAAACGGCCGAGAAGAGCCCCTGCCGCGAGCAGGGCTCCACCCGCGACTCTCGGTCCCCGACGACGGCCGAGCGGTCCCAGCAGAACAACTCCCAAACCCGTCACCGCCTTCTCGGCTTTGGCCAGGCGACCGGCGCGTCCCTGTCGATAGGGCTCGCCCGCTTCGCCCAGTCGCCGGCTCAGCTCCGCGGCCACCGCCAGCTCCGCGATGGCGGCGGTGACGGCCAGCCGGCGGGCCGGCAACGCCGAATCATCGGATGACAGCGCCGCCCCGATCGCTCCTGCGCTCGCGGCCGCGCCCGAGGCGAACAGAAACGGCAGCTCGCGGCGAGCGTCGTGCCATGCGGGGATGGCGGTATCGGCGACGAGGACACCCGTGTACGTCGACACTCCCGCCCCGAGAACGGCCGCCACGGCGTCGGCCGCCAAGCCGACACCGGACGCGACGCCGAACATGTCACTCGCCGCCGCGACAGCCGTGGCGGGGCCGTAACCGGCCAGCAACCAGGAGCCAACGCTCATAGGCGACGTCACTTTCGCCACCCGGAGCATGTTGTAAAAGCGTGACGGGCGACCCAGGTCGGCGACAAGGAACCCGGTGCCCGTCGCCACCGAGACCAGCGCCGCCAGCCGGGCGCGACGAGCCAGGTCGCGGTTGCCCACGATCGTGGCGGCAAGCGCCATCATGGAGCTCGCTCCCGCCAGGCCGCCGAAGAAGAAGTAGGCAGGTATGTACCAGCGCCACACCGGCTCCTTCAGGACGGGCCGGTCATAGTACGTACGGACGTCCGTCGTCTGACCCGCAACCGTCTCAGATGGAGTCATGGCCGCCGTCGCACGAAGGCGGCCGCGACCGCACCGGCCAGGGCGAGCGCGGCGGCGGCTGTCGCGGTCCACATGCCGGGCAGGTCACGGGTCGGGGAAACTGGAGCAGGCGGAAGACCGTAGACCTCGGGATCGTCGAGCAACAGGAAGAACGCGCCCATCCCGCCCACGCCGTCGCCGGGGTCGGCGCCATAGAGACGGGCGTCCGTGTGCCCGTTGTCATGGAGCGCCCGCACCCGTCGATCGGCGCGGCCACGCAGTTCGTCGAGAGGCCCGAACTGGATTGAGTCGGTCGGACAGGCCTTGGCGCAGGCCGGCTCCAGACCACCCTTCAGGCGGTCATAGCACAGGGTGCACTTCCAGACCCGCCCGTCGCCCCGCCGTTGATCGATGACCCCGAACGGGCATGCCGGTACGCAGTAGCCACAGCCGTTGCAGACATCCTCCTGGACCACGACGGTGCCGAACTCGGTGCGGATAAGGGCTCCCGTTGGGCAGACCTCCAGACAGGCGGCTGACGTGCAGTGTTTGCACACGTCAGAACTCATCAGCCACCGCGTGCCGGCCTCCCGGTTCGCATCCGAGGACCGTCGCTGCTCGATGAAGGCAACGTGGCGCCAGGTGCTGGCACCCAGCGCGCCGGTGTTGTCATACGACGTGGCGAGGAAGTCCAGGCCGTCTTCGGGGACCTGGTTCCACTCCTTGCACGCCACTTCGCACGCTTTGCAGCCGATGCAGATAGAGGTGTCGGTGAAAAAGCCCATCCGCGGCTGGCCCTTGCCGTTCCACCTCTCAGGCTTGTCAGTCCACCCCGGCGCCGTCTCAGAGCCAGAAGAGGGCAGCAGTTTCATGACGCGCCCTCTCGGGCCGACGCCAACCGTTGGCGGTAGGTCTCGACCAGGTCGGCGAGGGCGGCGCCCCGCGGGCGGCGACCGGGACGAATGTCGCACGTCGCAGCCTTTGTCTCCTGAATGTGCACATTGGGGTCGAGGACGACGCTCACCAGGTCATTGGCGGAATCACCTTTGGTGAGCCCCCTTCCACCCCAGTGGTACGGCAAGCCCACCTGGTGAACAACCCGGTCGTGGACACGCAGCGGGGTGATCCGGTCGGTCACGAGGACTCGCGCCTCAATCGCTGTTCGGGCCGTGACAATCGTCGCCCACCCGCCGTTCACCAGATTGCGCTCTGCCGCCAGCGCCGGGCTCACTTCGCAGAACATGGCGGGCTGAAGTTCGGAGAGGTATCGCAGAAACCGGCTCATTCCGCCCGCAGTGTGGTGCTCGGTCAGGCGGTAGGTGGTGAACACATAGGGGAACACCGCCCCGCCCGGCTCGTCGCCAGACGGGTTGTACTCGTTGTGACGCCGCTTGTACTGCTGGCGAGCCGGGTTGGCCCGCCGCGGATAAAGGAGGTTGCCGAAAGGAGACTCATGGGGCTCGTAGTGCGTCGGCAAAGGTCCGTCGACAATGCCGTTGGGGGCAAACAGCCAACCGACGCCATCCGCCTGCATGATGAACGGTTCGGTGCCGGAAAGGGCGTCCTCTGCCCGCGCGTCTTCCGGAGGGTCATAGTCGGGCCGCTTGTCAACCTTGAAGTCGGGAACGTCGTAGCCGCTCCACTTTTGCTTTTCCTCGTCCCACCAGACGTAGCGTTTCCGTTCCGACCAGGGCCGCCCGTCGCAGTCGGCGGACGCCCGGTTGTACAGCAGGCGGCGGTTGGCCGGCCAGGCCCATCCCCACTCTGGTGCGACCCAGTTTTGCTCTTTGGCAGGCCGGCGCCGGGCTGCCTGATTCACTCCGTCCGCATAGACCCCGCAGTAGATCCAGCATCCGCACGAGGTCGAGCCATCAGCCTTCAGCTTGGTGAAGCTAGGAAGGGCTTGACCTTCGGCGTCGCGGCCATTGATCTCCGCCAGCACCGCCTCGGCGTCGGGCTCGGCGACCTCCCCTTGCGTCGGGTAACCCCACGTCAGATCCAGCAAGGGACGGTCCCGAGGATCCGTTGACACCGACAACTTGCGCCTGATGATGTTCCCGAGGTGAAAGTAAAACCACAGATCGGACCGAGCGTCACCCTGAGGTTCGACTGCCTTGTGATGCCATTGGAGCAGCCGCTGAGTGTTGGTGAAGCTGCCGTCTTTCTCGGTGTGAGCGGCGGCAGGCATCCAGAAGACCTCCGTGCCGATCTCTTCCGTCCGGAGCTCCCCGCGCTCGATCTCCGGCGAGTCGTACCAGAAGGCCGCGGTTTCAATCTCGGAGAAGTCCCGGACCACCAGCCACTGCAGCCCGCTCAGCGCAAAGCGGTGAAGGCGCGAGTTGGCTGAGCCAACCGCCGGGTTCTCCCCGACGACGAAGAACCCCTTGACCTTTCCGTCCAACATGTCAAGGGCGCTCTGGTAGGCGGAGTGGTCTCCCGTGATACGCGGCAGGTAGCCGAAGCAGAAGTCGTCGTCCGGGGTGGCTGCTTCGCCCCACCACGCCTTGAGCAGGCTGACCGTGTAGGCATCCATGTGGCCCCAAAAGCCGGTCGGCGATCCGGAGCGCTGGATGAAGGTTTTGAGATCCGTATCGGCCGCGTGGGGCATCGGGATGTACCCCGGCAACAGATCGTAGAGAGTGGGAATGTCGGTGGATCCCTGGATGCTGGAGTGGCCGCGCAAGGCAAGGATGCCGCCTCCTGGCCGCCCGATGTTACCGAGCAGCAACTGGATGATGGCGGCGGTGCGAATGTATTGCACGCCAACGGTGTGCTGTGTCCAGCCAACGGAATAACAGAAGGCACTCGTCCGGTCCCGTCCGGAGTTGGCACAAAGCGTCTCCGCGACCTTCAAGAACAACTCCCGTGGAATCCCGCAGACTTGCTCCACGAACTCGGGCGTGTAACGGGCGTAGTGACGCTTGAGGATCTGGAAAACGCACCTGGGGTGCTCCAGACTCGGATCGGTCGCAGGCGGCCGGCCATGACGCAGGGCTCCGCCGTGGCTGCCGTACTGGTGACCCCAACCCACGCTGAGCTCTCGGTGCCCGGCGGATGCGGGCATCGCCATCCCCTCGTACTGCCAGGTGGTGACGTCGTAGGTACTCTTCTCCTCGTCCCACCCAGAAAAGACGCCCTCAACCTCCTCTGTATCGCGAAAACCCTCGTTGAGGATGGCCGCCGCGTTGGTGTAGTTGACGACGTAGTCGCGCATCTCACGCCCGGTTGAGAGGATGTGATTGACGATCCCCCCGAGAAAAGCGATGTCCGTGCCAGCCCGGAGCGGCACGTGGATGTCGGCGACGGCGCTGGTCCGGCTGAAGCGGGGGTCAACGTGAATCACTGTCGCCCCCCGTAGTTTGGCCTCCATGACCCATTGAAAGCCGACTGGATGACATTCGGCCATGTTGGAGCCTTGAATGATGATGCAATCCGAGTTCTGCAGGTCTTGCTGAAAAGTGGTGGCGCCGCCACGGCCGAACGATGTCCCCAGACCGGGAACGGTCGAGGAGTGTCAGATACGGGCCTGGTTTTCGATCTGGATCGCACCGAGGGCCGTGTACAGCTTCTTCATGAGGTAGTTCTCCTCGTTGTCGAGGGTCGCTCCTCCCAGGCTGGCGATGCCCATGGTGCGACGTAATGGCCGGCCCTCTTCGTCAACGTCCTCCCACGTCTCCCGTCTGGTCGCGATCACCCGATCGGCGATCATTTCCATGGCTGTTGCCAGCGGCAACTCCTCCCACTGAGTGCCATACGCGCGCCGGTACTTGACCTTGTATTCCCGTCCGGGACCACTGACCAATTCCCGGGTGGCCGAGCCCTTGGGACACAACCGGCCTCTCGAAATCGGGCTGTCGGGGTCTCCTTCGATCTGGGTGATGCGGCCGTCCTTGACGTAGACCGTCTGGCCGCAACCGACGGCACAGTAGGGACAGATGCTGCCCACCACCTTGTCGACGTCCTCGGTGCGGGGGCGCAGTGAAAGGCTCCTTTTTGACGCCGGCGCGACGCCAAGACCTTTCCGGTCGGAAGTAGCCAACTGGCGAAGGACCGGCCAGCGTGACAGCAGTCCGTCACCCATGTGCTCCTCCTGGACCTGCCGTGAAGTCGGCGAGCCCCAAACTACCCTGGCTCAGCCGGCCGCAGGCCGCCGGGTGGGGCGGCGGGGGGGCCGGCCAGCCCATCGTTACCGCCGCCGGGTCCGTCGACGCCAGGCAGCCCGCTGCCGCCTGTCACCGTGCCGCCGATCACCCTGCCGCCCGTCACGCTGCCCTGACACCCCGGCGCCGTGTCACCGCGAAACTGGGGTCATCGGTTGGAGCTGCTCAAGAGTATGCTGACAGCGACGCAGGGGAGCTCGGCACTACCGGGCTGAGAGGCGGGTCTGGCCCGCGACCCTTCCAGAGAGACCGGTCCGGTAACGCGGACCAGGGAGCGCATATGACGACGACTGACCGACTCGAGATCGCAGGGCGGGAGTTCCGGTCACGGCTGCTGCTGGGGACGGGTAAGTTCCCATCGAACGCCGCTCTGGCCGAGACCATTGAGGCGACCGGGACCGAACTGGTGACCGTTGCGCTCCGCCGCATCGATCCAACAGCCGACGAGGACATCCTCGACGCCATCCCGGGTGACAAGAGTGTGTCCTCACCCATCGTGCTGTTGACCAATACGAGCGGGGCGATCGATGCGGCGGAGGCGGTGAGGCTGGCCCGCCTGGCCCGGGCAGCCGGCCTTCCCGACTGGATAAAGCTCGAGATCACCCCCGATCCGCGCTACCTCCTGCCTGACCCGGTCGACACCCTCCGGGCAGCTGAGATCCTGGTGAGCGACGGGTTCACGGTCCTTCCCTATTGCTCGGCCGACCCCGTGCTGTGCAAGCGGCTGGAGGAAGTGGGCTGCGCGACCGTCATGCCCCTTGGATCATGGATCGGCTCCAACCAGGGTCTGCGGACCAGAGCGGCGCTGGAAATCATCGTCGAGCAGGCGCTTGTCCCGGTGGTCGTCGACGCGGGCATTGGCGCACCCAGCCACGCGGCCGAGGCGATGGAGCTCGGTGCCGACGCCGTGCTCGTGAATACCGCGATCGGCACCGCCCGGGATCCAGTTGCCATGGGCCGGGCCTTCCGGCTCGCGGTGGAAGCCGGTCGAGCCGGGTACCTGGCCGGCCTCCCGGCAGTCAGTCAGGTCGCGGCCGCGTCCTCCCCGCTCACCGGCTTCCTCTCCTGAGCCCGTGGCCTCGTCGCCGATCACCCTCGAATCCCGGCCGCAACAGGTGCCGGAGGGAACGGCGGCGGCGGACGTCGTTGGAACCGATATAGCCGGACTGCGAGCCATTGCGGATCGAGCATCGCCGGCCGATGTCGAGCGAGCCCTGACCAGACCTGCGCCAGGCGAGCTCACGAGCTTCGCCGCGCTTCTGTCCACGCACGCCGGGACGCGGCTGGAAGACCTGGCGACTGTGTCTCACCGAACCACCATTCAGCGCTTTGGCCGTACCGTTCGGCTCTACGCGCCCCTCTACCTCTCCAACGAATGCGTTTCGGTTTGCAGCTACTGCGGCTTCTCGGCTGGCAACACCGTGACGCGCCGGACCCTGTCGGTCGAACAGGTTGCGACTGAAGGGGGCGAGTTGCGACGGCGGGGCTTTCGCCACATATTGCTCGTCGCCGGTGAGCACGCCCGTATCGTGAGCAAGGATTATTTGGTCGATTGCGTGAGGGCCCTTGCACCATTGATGGCGTCCATCAGCCTGGAGGTGCAGGTCTGGGATACGGCGACCTACCGCCGGTTGATCAACGCGGGATGCGACGGACTCACCGTCTTTCAGGAGACGTACAACCTCGAGACGTACGGCGCTGTGCACTTGAAGGGCAAGAAGCGCAACTACGCCTGGCGATTGGGCGCGCCCGATCGGGGCGCCGAGGCCGGAATGCGCAAGCTCACCATCGGGACCCTGCTTGGTCTGCATGCCGACTGGCGGGAGGACGCGATCGCCCTGGCCGCGCACGCCCGAGCGCTCATGAAGCGGTGGTGGCGATGTGAGGTCACCGTTGCCCTCCCCCGGCTCCGGCCGGCGGCGGGCGGGTTCAAGCCCGAGGATCCCGTTCGGGACCGGGAATTCGTGCAGTTGCTGTGCGCGCTTCGTATCACGTTCCCTGACATCGGGATAAACCTGTCGACGCGTGAGCCGCCCGCCCTCAGGGATGCGCTCCTGCGGTTAGGGGTGACAACGATGTCGGCCGGATCACACACCGAACCGGGGGGGTACGCATCCGACACCGACGCGGAGCCGCAGTTTGAGATCGCCGACAGCCGTAGCCCGGCAGAGGTGGCGGCGGTGCTCCGAGCCTCCGGGTACGAACCGGTGTGGAAGGACTGGATTCGCCCCTGAAGCGCTGGCCGGCCGCAGCCGGGCGGCAGCCGCGCGGCAGCCGGACCCGAACCGGACCGCAACCGATCTCAGTGTTTCGACCGCTGCTGCACCCGCGCCCTGGCGAGAGCAGGGAAGGTGCCAGGTCCGGTCCTGGGAAGAAAGCGGTCGCTGGCCTCGGTCAGCATCCGATCCTCCTCGTCCGAGAGATCGAGGTCGGCGGCGGCCGCGTTGGCCTCAAGCTGACCCACGCTGCTCGCGCCCGGAATCACCACGACATTGGGCCTGCGAATGACCCAGGCCAGGGCCACCTGGGCAGGGGTCGCCTCGTGGGAGGCCGCCACCTGGCGAAGCCCAGCCAAAAGTTCTTCCGCCTTCTCCAGGTTCTCAGGCAGAAACAGCGGGTTGCCGGTTCGCACTCCACCGGGGACGTTGGAGCGGTCATAGCGCGCCGAGAGCAGCCCCTGGGCGAGCGGGCTGTAGGCGATGATGAGACGATCGTTGGCCTGGGCCCAGCCGACCAGGTCGCGGTCAGGCTTGCGCTCGGCCAGGCTGTACTGCACCTGATTCGACAGAACGGGCGAGCCCAGCGCGTTCTCCGCGTCCTGCCATTGCGCGAGGGAGAAGTTGCTCACGCCGACGTGACGAACCAGCCCGATCGATTGCAGGTCCTGCATGCCTCGCATGGTTGACGCCAACGGAAACACCGGGTTAGGCCAGTGAACCTGGTAGAGGTCGATCGCCTGAACATCTAATCGTCGAGCACTGGCAATCGCCCGTTCGTGGACGACTGGCGCGAGTGGCGCAAGGGGGAACAACTTGGTCGCGATGAACGCCTCGTCCCGGCGGCCGGCGATCGCCCGGCCAACAATCCGCTCACTCTTACCGAAGCCATAGACCTCGGCGGTGTCGATCAGGTTGATCCCCAGGTCCAGTGCTCTCCGGGTGATGGCGCCTGCTTCTTGGTCGGCGTACTCGGTCCCGTAGCCCCATTCACGGGAGCCGAACTGCCAGGCGCCAAGCCCGATCGCCGACAGCCGCACTCCTCCGACATGGATGTACTTCATCCCCGTGAGGCTAGCTCGGCCCGTCCATTAGGTCATTAGGTCAGGAGCAGGTGCTCCAGTCGCCTGGAGGTGAGGACCAAACCAGTCAAGCCCATGATGGCGAGATAGGCGGCGTCCCACAGCAATCGGAAGCCGACAAATCCGGTCGTGAGACTTCGCACCAACGTCACGCCGTGGAACAGAGGAGTGCACTCGACGACCAACTGCAGCCAGCGTGGATAGACCGACAGCGGGTAGAAGGTGGTGGAGAAGAGAAAGAGCGGGAGTATCGCCAGCTGGACGAAATCAAAGTCCTGCCAGCTGCGCATGAAGGAAGTGAACGCCATTCCTACGGCCGCAAACCCGAACCCAATCAGCCCGGCCGCCGGCAAGGCAAAGATCGCCCACCAGGAGTTCACGTCGCCGAGCGCGGCCATGATGACCAGGAATGCGGCCGAATACAGAAGCCCGCGCAGCAAGGCCCACGTGATCTCACCGACGGCCACGTCGCCAACACCTACTGGCGTCGCCAGCACGGCGTCATAGGTCTTGGCGTACTTAAGCTTGAAGAACACGTTCATCGTGCTGTCATAGATCGCCCCGTTCATGGCTGAGGCTGCGAGCAGGGCCGGCGCGACGAAGGCCCGATAGTCGACCGCCTGGCCTCCAGGTCCGACCACATGTCCTACCAACGCGCCGACCCCCACTCCGATGGACAGCAGATAGAAGAACGGTTCGAAGAACCCCGAAAAGATGATGAGCCACGTTCTCCGGTAGACCATCAAGTTGCGTTCCACCAGCCGGCGGGCTCGGCCGCTTCCCAGCAGAGCCGGCGGGGCGACCCGCGCAACAAGGGTGGCGCTGGCCATCAGTTCACCAGCCGCCGGCGGTAGGTGAGCCGAGCCACGGCGGTGCCGGCGATCACCCAGACAAGGAGATACGCAGTATGAAGGACCGTCCGGCCAAACGTTGCCGTGCCCAGAGCCAGCGTCCGGCAGAGGTCAACGCCATGCCACAGGGGCGTGAGGTAAGCGACTGGCCGCATGATCGCCGGAAGTTGGCTGACGGGGAAGAACGTTCCCGAAAACAGAAACATCGGGATAACGACAAATCGAAAGAGGGCAGCAAAGTAGCTGTCGTTGTCCTGAGTAGCCGCAAAGGCAGCGATCGGCGCGGCAAACGCCAACCCTGTCAGGACGCCGGCGGGAACATCGAGCAAAGCCAACGGTGACCTGGCTGCACCGAAGGCCGCCATGACCACCAGGAAGATGCTCGTGGCCATCAACAAGCGAAGGGCA
>JBPYFF010000023.1:0-2369 GCA_051984455.1 Acidimicrobiales bacterium
GGACATGGTGACGAGCAGCCGCCAGGCCGACGGTGTTGGCCGCCTGGCAGCCGGTTACCAACCCGAACGATGCATCCGCCGGCAAGCCCAGGACTTCCTTGAGCCACCCGCCGGCCACCTCCTCGACTACCGCGGCCCCGGGCGAAGTGGTGGCGTTGAAGGCCGGTTGGTCCCACCCCGTGGCCAGGAGATCCGCGCAGGTTGCCGCCGGCAAAGCCCCGCCGACGACAAACCCGAAATAACGGGGGCCGGTTGTCGCAACCAATGCGGGCTCGACGGCCGCGGCCAGCCGGTCGATCACCACGTCGGCGGGCAAAGCCTCATCGTCCAGAACCACGCCCAACCGCTGTCTCACGACGTCGAGATGCGCCGTGCCCGCGACCGGCCTGTCCGCCACCGAGCCGCGGTACTCGGCGATCCGCTCTGCCGTCTGCCGGACCACATCCCGTAACTCCATGCGCCAAGGATGCCCGGCACGGCAGGATGAGAGCGTAAAAAACCAGGGGGTGGCGCGTGCCATTCGTGCTTGTTCATGGTGGAAGCTTCGCCGGGTCCTGTTGGGAGCCGCTCATACCGCTCTTGAACGGGCCGGTCCGGGCGGTCGACCTCCCCGGACGCGGCTCGCGACCGGCCGATCTCTCGACCGTCACAACCAGGGACTTCGTCGACGCCGTCGTCGAAGAACTGCGGGCGATGGACCAGCCGGCAATCCTGGTCGGCCACTCGATGGCAGGCATCACGCTGCCCGAAGTGGTGGGACGTGTTCCAGAACTGGTGCGCACCGTCGTGTTCGTCTCGTGCGCGGTACCCGCCGATGGGCAGTGTCTCCTCGACTCCCTCGATCCGAGCATGCGCGCGATCGCAGACGAAGCCGAGAGCCGCGGCGACCCCGTTGCCATGCTGGAACGCGACCTGGCTGCCACGGTGTTCTGCAACGACATGGACGACGAGCAGACGGCCTTCACGCTCGATCGCATGGTGCCCGAAGCCAGGCCAGTGCTTCGGGAGCCGATCAGCCTGGCAGGACTGCAGCAACCCGTCCGCCGCATCTACGTCCGGCTACTGGACGACGCCATCATCGTGCCGGCGCAGCAGGACGGGATGATCGCCAATATGGGTGGCGCGGATGTGATCGAGCTCGACTCGGGCCACATGGCCATGATCAGCCATCCGGCCGAGCTGGCCGCCATCCTCAACTCGCTCTAGCGGGTGCTAGCGATGAGCCCAGACGTGGGCGCCGACCTTGGTGATGTTGAGGGGCACCTCGATCCGCTTCGCCTTGGCCGCCCAGTCGGGGACATTGAAGGCGTGGAGGTAGTCAGCGATGGCTGTCTCGTCGGGCAGGACGTAGGCCACGAGCTTCCATGCCTGCACCTCGACCGGCCCGAAGACGGTCGAGATAAGACCGGGGGCGTCTTCAGAGTCGAATGAAGACGGCGCGCCCCAATGCGGATCGATGCCTTCTAGTTCCGGGTCGTTCCACCGGCTGGGACAGGACGCGACAAAGAGTCCACCCCGTCTCAGGGCTCGCCACGCTTCCCGGACGGCAACCACGGGATCGGTCAGGAAGTACAGGCAGTTGACCGCGGCGATGCCGTCCACTGCTTCATTTGGGAGCGGCAACGCCCGGATGTCAGCGCGGACACTGGGACGGTGAGCTTCAGCCACCATCCGGGGGTCGACATCGATGACGCAGGTGCTCACACCTTTCTGGCCAAGCAGCGCGGAGACGGGGCCACGGCCACCGCCAAGCTCGGCGAAGCGCCGGGTGCGGGTCTGCTCGAATCGCCTCGCCAGGCCCGGATACATATCCTCCACAACCAGCCACCTGTCGTAGACGCACTGAAAGGCGGCCTGGCGTGCCTGGTCGGGGTGAACATACCGGTCGGTGCGCGGGCTGGGCGCCACGGACATGGCTGAGACATACCACGACGCCCGATCCCCCGCCTGCCCTTTTCGCTCCGACCTAGCATGTCCGCGCCCCGCGCGAAAGGATGGGTCGATGGGCGAGATCTTCCAGGTCGACGAACACGACATTCCCTGGTCGGAGTATGGCGGCGTCGGGGAGAGCCAGGCACGAGCATCGATTCGCTACAAGCCGCTCACCTTTCCCCGCGCCGACGTGCCTTCCATGCAATACATCGACTACGCCCCGGGCCACGAAGATCCCGTCCACAGTCACGACACTGGCGAAGTCATGATCATCATTGCCGGCAGCCTCCAGTTGGGCGAGACGACGAGCGGACCGGGCAGCGCTGTCTACGTCCCTCGGGGCACCGACTATGCGATCCGGGCCGGCGACGAAGGCGTTCGCTACTTCCGTATCGTCGTCCCGTAGAGGTGAGCAGCCTGGAGGTTTGGAAGGCGAC
>JBPYFF010000024.1:0-6572 GCA_051984455.1 Acidimicrobiales bacterium
GCCATGCTGGCCGACGACTGGGATACCTGCGTCGCCATGGCCAGGGAGCAGGAAAAGGAAGGGGCTCACGTCATCGACGTCTGCGTCGACTACACGGGCGAAGACGGAGTGGCCGACATGCGGGAAGTGGCCAGCCGCTTCGCGACCCAGACGACGGTGCCGCTGATGCTGGACTCAACCGAGCCTGCCGTCATCGAGACGGGGCTGCAGCGGATCGCCGGAAAGCCGGTCCTCAACTCGGTCAACCTCGAGGACGGTGACGCCGAGGGGACCCGGCTGGACCGGTTCCTCACGCTGGCGCGGCAATACGGGGCGGCAGTGGTGTGCACATGCATCGACCAGGAAGGCCAGGCCCGCACGGCGGAATGGAAGCTGCGGGCCGCCACGGCGATCTACCACCTCGCGGTTGACCGCTATGGGCTCGAGCCGAGTGATCTGCTCTTCGATCCGCTTGCACTGCCGTTGTCGACCGGTATGGAAGAGTCCCGGCGTGACGGCATCGAGACGATCGAGGGCATCCGCAGGATCAAGTCTGAACTGCCCGGTGCCGGCACCATCCTGGGACTGTCGAATATTTCCTTCGGCCTCGTTCCAGCCGCCCGCCACGCGCTCAACTCCGTGTTCCTCCATGAGGCGCAGCAGGCGGGGCTGGACGCCGCCATCGTGCACGCCGCTCGCATCATGCCCCTCAACAAGATCGACCCCAGGACCGTCGAAGTCTGCCTCGATCTGATCTACGACCGGCGGGACCGTCGGGATCGGGCGGCCGGGTACGACCCGCTGCAGGAGTTGCTCTCCATGTTCGAGGGCGTGGCCGCGACCACGCTGGAGAAGGAAGATCGCAGCGGCTGGCCGGTCGAGCGCCGGCTGGAGCAGCGAATCATCGATGGTGATCGCGAGGGTCTCGAAGCCGACCTTGACATCGCGTTGGGCGCGGGTACGCCCGCGCTGGACATCGTGAACGAGACGCTCCTCGGTGGCATGAAGGTCGTCGGGGACCTGTTTGGCTCGGGCCAGATGCAGTTGCCGTTCGTGCTGCAGTCGGCCGAGACGATGAAAGCCGCGGTCGCCTACCTCGAACCTCACATGGAACGCACCGACGACGGCGGCAAGGGCCGGATCGTGCTGGCCACGGTGAAGGGCGACGTCCACGACATCGGCAAGAACCTGGTCGACATCATCTTCACCAACAACGGCTACGAGGTCCACAACCTCGGCATCAAGGTGCCCATTCACGACATGATGGAGAAGGCGGAAGCGGTTGGCGCCGACGCCATCGGCATGAGCGGCTTGCTGGTCAAGAGCACGCTCATCATGCGGGAGAACCTGGAGGAGCTGAACGAGCGGGGCGCGGCGGCTTCGGTGCCCGTCCTGCTCGGCGGAGCTGCCCTCACCCGCACCTACGTCGAGCGGGATCTGCGGCAGGTGTACGAGGGCCGGCTGTTCTATGGCAAGGACGCATTCGAGGGTCTTCACACCATGGACCGCTTGATGGAGCTGAAGCGGTCGGGCCGGCTGGCCGACGATCCCGACTTCGGGCGGGCGCTGGGCGGGCGGGACCTTCCCCCGCGCACTGGCGCTTCCAGGGCCGGTGCCGACGTGGTTCCCACGCGCTCGCCTGAGGTCGAGCTCGACAACCGGATCTTCGTCCCGCCGTTCCTTGGCTCCAGAGTGGAAAAGGGGCTGTCCCTGGATGAGATCCGTGCCTATCTCAACGAGACGGCCCTGTTTCGCAACCAGTGGGGCTACCGGCCGGAAACGGGCGAGAACGATGAGGCGTTCAAGACCCGGGTTCGCTCCGTCCTGCGAGAGCAGTTGGCCTCCGCCCGCCGGCGCGACGTGCTGCGCCCCGGGGTGGCCTACGGCTACTTCGCGGCGAACAGCGAGGGCAACCATCTGGTCGTCTGGAAGGACGAGACCCGAACGGCGGAGTGGCTGCGGTTCACCTTCCCCCGACAGCCGGCGTCGCCGTACCTGTGCATCGCCGACTTCTTCCGCCCGGTCGCGTCCGGCGAGGCCGACTACGCCGCCTTCTCGATCGTGACCATGGGCCCGGCGGTTTCCGAGGCGACGGCGGCCCTTTTCGGAGACAACCGCTACACCGAGTACCTGCTCCTCCATGGCCTCGGCGTCGAGATGGCCGAAGCGCTGGCCGAGTACTGGCACCACCGGATCAGAGAGGAGTGGGGCTTCGCCGGCGAGGACGGGCCCACCCTGACCGGGCTCTTCCGCCAGCAGTACCGGGGCGGCAGGTACTCGTGGGGCTATCCCGCCTGCCCGAACCTCGAGGACAACGCCAGGTGCGCCGAGCTGGTAGGGGCGGATCGAATCGGGGTGGAGGTGAGCGAGGAGTCGTCGTGGCAGTTCCATCCCGAGCAGACCACCGCGGCCATCATCTGTCACCATCCGAAGGCGAAGTACTTCGTCGCCGGCAAGGGCTAGAGGAGCAGGTCAAGAGGAGAAGGTCGAGAGGAGCAGGTCGAGAGGGGGAGCGCCATGCCGTACAACACCGACCGAACGGTCCACGACGCCGACGCCCACATCATGGAGACGCCGACCTGGCTCCGTGACCACGCCGACCAGGACGTGCGCGACCGGATCGAGCCCCTGCGGTATTCGAGCGGCAACGAGCTACGGCAGACGGGTGATCCCGACGAGCAGCTCCGGGACCTCGGCCAGGCCTTCACGCGGTTGCGAGAAAAGCACGCCGCGGCCGAGTACCGCGTCGACGAGGCCTCCCAGATCATGGCCCGGAAGAACTTCGCCGCGACCGGATCGTTCATCGCCGAGGACCGCTCGCGGGCACTCGACCTGCTGGGGTTCTCGAGCCAGCTGGTGTTCAACACCTTTCACAACCGGCGGCTCCGCGACTGGGAACACCGTGGTGACCTCGACCTGGCCTATGGCGCGGCCCGGGCCCACAACCGCGGCATGGTCGAGTTCTGCTCGGTCGACCGCCGGTTGCTTCCCTCCTGCTACGTGCCCCTGGTGGATTTCGAGCGCGCTGCCGCCATGGCCGACGAGGCACTGGACATGGGCGCGGCCGCCCTGCTGGTTGCCTCTGGCTGTCCGCCCACCCACTCCCCGAGCCATGTCAGCCTGGATCCGGTATGGGCGCGGGCTCAGGAGGCGCGGATCCCGGTCGTCTTTCACGTCGGCGGCACTGGCGACCTCATCGACCCCAACTACTTCCGCAATGGCCTGCCGATCCCGCCCGACTTCCATGGTGGTGAGGAGAATTTCCGCTCGGTTGACTACATGGGCATTCCGTGGCCACCGGCCCAGACCCTCGCAACCATGATCTTCGATGGCGTCCTGGACCGGTTTCCCACCTTGCGGATCGGCGTCATCGAACAGGGGGCAATCTGGGTCCCGTCATGGACGCGCCAGATGGAGGCGGCCTTCGAAGCGTTCTCCCGTCACGAAGAACGATTGAGGGCGATGAAACTGCGGCCCACTGAGTATGTGACGAGGCAGATCCGGTTCACGCCGTACCCGACCGAGGATGTTGGCTGGATCATCGAGCAGTCGGGACCGGAGGTCTGCATGTTCTCGTCGGACTACCCCCACGTCGAAGGCGGCCGCCGGCCTCTCGAGCGGTTCGAAGCATCGCTGGCGGGCGCGGGCGAGGTGGTCAAGCACCGGTTCTACGAGGACAACTTCGTCGACCTGATGGGGGCCGCGGCCGCGTCGCTGGCGGCCTGAGGTCGGTCGCCGGTCTGGCCGGCGGCTGGCCGGCGATCTCCCTGAACCCTGCCTGAACCCTCCCTGAACCCTGACGCGGGCGTCATGGTACGGTCAGGGTCGTGACCGCCACATTGCCCTCCACCATGCCCGCCGTGGTCTACCAGGGCCAGCAGACACTCACGGTCGAGCAGTTGCCAACGCCGTCGCTGGAAGAGGGGGACGTGCTCCTCGAGATCAGCCACTGCGGCATCTGCGGCAGCGACCTGCACCTCGTGATGGAAGACATGGGCCGGCCCGGGTCGACAGGAGGCCATGAGTACTCCGGCACCATCGTCGCGGTCGGACCGGGCGTCGAGGATTGGCGCGTGGGCGACGCGGTGGTCGGGGGGCCGGACACCGGGTGCGGCGAGTGCCGTCCGTGCCGGAGCGGACGGCAGCAACTGTGCGTGAACCGGCGCAAGATCGGCTCGGGCCCCTACCAGGGCGCGTTTGCGACGTACAAGAAATGCTCGGCCGACGCGCTGTTCCGCATCCCGGCCGGCCTGGAACTGCGGACCGCGGCCCTGACCGAGCCCACCGCGGTCGCGCTCCACGGAGTGCGTCGATCCGGCATCCAGTCCGGTCAGCGGGCCCTGGTGACGGGAGCGGGTCCGATCGGTTTGCTCACCGTGGCGGTACTACGGGCGTTGGGGATCGACGACATCACGGTGAGCGAGCCGGCGCCCAGGCGCCGGGAGCGGGCCCTTGCCGTCGGGGCCCCGGTCGCCATCAGTCCCGACGACCTGCCGGCTCCTGACCCGTATCCGTCGGAGCTCATCGAGAATCCCTTTGACGCCGCCATCGAATGCTCAGGACGAGCCGACGCGGCGGAAGCGGCACTCGCGGCGTTGGGGCGGGCGGGTGTGCTCGTCTTCTCGGGCACGGGAATGAAGTGGCCCCGCTTCAACGGCAACCGCATCATCCTCAACGAACTGACGATTGTCGGCAGTCTCGAGTACTCGCGAGACGACTACGACGAGTCCCTGGCGTTGCTTGCCAGCGGCCGGCTTCCGACCGATCAGCTCATTGAACCCGAGGACGTGCCCCTGTCTTCAGTACAACACGCGATGGAACAGCTCGTCGCCGGCGAGCTCCCAGGAAAGGTGCTGGTGGTTCCCCATGTCTAAACAAAGCCCGAGTTTCAACCACGTCGCCATGAGCATGCCCGCCGACGCCCTCGATGAGCGAGGGCGGGCCGAGATCCTTGCCTTCTACTCGGATGTGTTCGGTTGGGAGGAGTTTCCGACCGAGACCATCGACCGCAAACGACTGGTCATGAAGGTCTACAACATGGACCAGTTCGTCTACCTCCATGCTGATGACGCTCCCATGTCCGGGCCCAGGATGGACCACTTCGGCCTTGGCGTCGGGACGGTCGAGGAGCTCGAGGAGTTCTACGAACGGGCCAAGCGCTACCGCGACAAGGACGAGCGAGTCGACATCATCGACAAGAAGGTCGATGAGTTCCCCGGTGTCAACCTCACCAGCTTTTACGTGAAGTACTTGCTCCCGCTGATGGTCGAGATCCAGCACTACGACTGGAATCCGAGCCGGCAACCGGCGCAGCCCGCCACGTGACCTCCGGTCCTGTCCGCTGGGGGGCCTTCGTCCCGCAAGGATGGAAGCTGGAGTATCTCGGGCTCTCGGGAGCGGAAGCGTGGGCGAGGAGCGTGGAGATCGCCCGGCGGGCCGAAGCGATCGGCTACGACCACCTGTGGGTCTACGACCACGTGGAGACCGTTCCCCGCCGGGAACCGTCCCACGTGTTCGAGGCATGGACCATGATGGCCGCACTCACCCAGTGCACGACCCGGGTCGGCCTTGGCCAGCTTGTCACCTGCGCCGGGTATCGCAACGCCGGCCTGCTGGCCAAGCAGGCGGCCTGTGTGGACGTCATGTCAGGGGGAAGACTCATCTTCGGCATCGGCGCCGGCTGGTACCACGAGGAGTACCAGGCTTATGGCTACGAGTATCTGGCCGACCGGGTGCGGCTCGAGATCCTGGAGGAAACCCTCCGGGCCATCAAACTGCTCTGGACCGAGGAGCAGTCGACCTTTGCCGGGACCCACGTTTCCTTGAACGGGGCGTTCTGCGACCCCAAACCGCTACAGCAGCTGCCTCCCATCTGGGTTGGCGGAGAGGGGGAAAAGATCACCCTCAGGATCGCGGCGGAACTGGCCGACGCAACCAACTGGCAGGTCGGCCTCGACTCCTTCGTGCACAAGTCGAAGGTGCTGGCCGAGCACTGCGAGCGGATCGGCCGCGACTTCAACACGATCAACCGGACCCACGGTCCCGATTGCCGGCTGTTCGACACCGATGCCGAGGTGCGCGGCTGGCTGGGCTCGTCCGAGGGCGGCGGCCTCTGGAATCCCGGCTCCCGGGAGGACCGGGAGGTGTACCTGCGGGACAACTTCGTCGGCACGGCCGAGCAGGTGGCCGAGAAGGTCCAGGGCTTCATCGACGCCGGGGCCAGTGACTTCGTGCTGTGGTTCCGGGACTATCCGTCGACCGACAGCCTGGAGGGCATGCTGACCGACGTCGTGCCGCAGCTGTCGTAGCGCTACCCCCTGCTGTCCTAGCGGCGCCGGGAGCTGCGGCCGGGCCGGCACGGCGCACGCGTTCTCGGAAGGCTCGTAGGCGGGGCGGGTGTGGGTAACTCTTCCGAGAACGCGCCCGACCGGCCACGCAGCCGGCCCGGCAGCGGCGAGCTACCCGGCCAGGATCGCCCGGGCCACGAGATCGGTGCCGAACGCCGTCAGGATGGCGAGGTACATCAGGCCGGTCGCGGACATCACGGCCGCGTAGGAGCGCTCCTTCAATGCGGCGAGGGTCACGAAGCACAG
>JBPYFF010000025.1:0-20066 GCA_051984455.1 Acidimicrobiales bacterium
TGCCGGTATCGCCGATTTGGCCTCCACCCTCGGCGTAGAAGGGCGTGCGGTCAAGGAAGATCTCGACGTGGTCTAGCTCGCTCTCGCTCTCGCCGGTGACCGGCAGGACTGCGAGCACCCGTGCCGTGGACTCAGTCTCGCTGTAACCGACGAAGTCGGTCGGCCCGAACTCCTCGATCAGCTCGCGGTACCTCTCCTGCAGCGTTCCCCGCTCACCGGCGTCCTTTTTCCCACCCTCTTTGGACAGCTCCCGCTGGCGCTCCATGGCGGCAGCGAAGCCGTCTTCGTCGACCTCGACGTGCCGCTCGGCCGCGATTTCCCGCGTGAGCTCGATGGGGAACCCGTGAGTGTCGTGAAGCCGGAAGGCCACCGGTCCGGAAATGACATTGGCGCCAGTGGACAGCTCCTCCTCGAGCATGGACAGTCCCGAGCGCAACGTGGACAGGAATCGCTCCTCCTCCCGGGCCACGACGCCTTCGATGAAGCTCTGGTTGATGCGGAGGTCGGGATAGGCCTCCGCCATCAGGTCGATCGTCGCCCGCACGAGTCGGGGTGTGATCGGGTCCTCCACGCCCAGCTGGTACGCCTGCCGAACCGCTCGCCGGATCAACCTTCGGAGCACGTAGCCGCGGTCTTCATTGGTGGGGAAGACGCCGTCGTTCACGAGGAACGTCATCGCGCGGGCGTGGTCGGCCAGGATGCGCAGTCCGACGTCAACGTCCGGGTCGGCGCCGTAGTCGTGCCGGGTGGCCGCCGCCGCCTCGGCGATGAGCGGCCGGAACAGGTCCGTGTCCCAGTTGGAATCGACTCCCTGGAGGATGGAGAGCAAGCGCTCGAGCCCCGCCCCGGTATCCACGTTGCGCTTGGGGAGGTCGAGCAGGGTCCCGTCTGGCTGGCGGTCGTACTGCATGAACACCAGGTTCCAGAACTCCACGTACCGCTCGCCGCCGTCGCCCACCGGTCCTGGCCCTGGCCCGACTCCCCGGTCGTAGAACAGCTCCGAGCAGGGCCCGCAGGGGCCGGTGTCGCCCATCTCCCAGAAGTTGTCGGCGCCCGCCCGTTGAATTCGCTCCGCCGGAAGGCCTATCCGGTCCCGCCAGACGTCAGCCGCCTCGTCGTCGGTCTCGTAGACCGTGACCCAGAGCCGGTCGGGTTCGAGACCCAGCTCCTCGGTGACCAGCTCCCACGCCAGGGCGATGACACCTTCCTTGAAGTAGTCGCCGAAGCTCCAGTTGCCCAGCATCTCGAAAAAGGTGTGATGCCGGCCGGTCCGCCCGACGTTCTCGATGTCGTCGTGCTTTCCCCTGATGCGCACGCATTTCTGGACGGAGGTCACCCGCGCGTGAGGCGGCACCTCTTCACCGAGGAAGTACGGCAGGAACTGGTTCATCCCGGCGTTGGTAAACAGGGGCGCCCGGGGATGGTGCGGGATCAACGGCGCGGACGGCCAGACCGCATGACCCCGGTCAGCGAAGAAGGAAGTGAAGGCGCGCCGAAGCCCGTTCGCATCCATGGCAGGTACGAGCGTACCGCCGCCGGATTTGGTGACCGGCCTCTACGACGGCAATGTGACCGGCCGTCTACGACGGCAAGAGCTGCAGCTTCGCCCGTCCAGCGGGGCCGGGAACGGCCGCCGGTCGCCACGTGCTCGGGTGGCGGGCCATGTGCCGGCGCCTGATCACCTGAAGAGCGCCCTGGAAGAGGTCGAGCTCGGCCATGAGCACCATCGTCGCGGCCGCTTCCGCCTCGGCCTGGACGGTGCCGTCGGTCGCGTCGCCCTCGGCCAGCGCCCGCAGCCTTTCGACCGCGGGGGCGGCGTCCACGATGCAACAGGGCAGCCCGAGGGCAAGTGCGCCGAGCCGGGCTGCCTCGCTCTCACCGGCGCCGATCGCCCAGACCGCCTTCACCAGGGAACGGGCCCCTTCCGGCGCTCCGGCCAGGCTCAGTCCGGCCGCCGGATGGTGGCCGGCGTCAACCAGCGCGATGAAGGTCTCGACGCAGCTTCCTGTCCCCCGCCGCCGCAGCGCCCGCAGGGTGTCAGCCAGGTGCCGCTCGGCGCCATCGATCCCGAGGCGGCGGGCCAGGACGGCCGAGGCCCAGCGACAGAACGCCTGATGAACGAGCAGCGTCGTCCGATCGGCCGGTGCGGTCGCCCAGCGGTGCACCGGGTGGTGCCCTACCTCTTGTCGAAGTTGCCGGATGTCGCCGTCTGGCACTCGACCCCTCCTCGATCCCTGCCCTCTCGTTGAGGGCCAATGTCGACATAGAGGAGTACGGAGGTGCTGTGATACCTGCTTTCAGCCGCCGTCGCCCGGCTCGCGCCTCATGTCGTCCCGGGCGAGCAACTCGGCGCCCAGCCTGGCCTCTTCGCCATGGTCGGAAGGCTCGTAGTACCGCCGGCCTTCGAGGTGGTCGGGCCGGTACTGCTGGGCCAGCCACCCCCGGGGATCGTCGTGCGGGTACTGGTAGCCCGCGCCGTGCCCGAGCCGGCGGGCCGAGCGGTAACTGGCATCCCGCAGGTGGGCGGGCACCGCTCCGGCGGGCTGGTCGTTGACGTCGGCCGCGGCCCGGGCCAGGCCGACCATGACGCGGTTGGACTTGGGTGCGGTCGCCAGGTGCACCACCGCCTGGGCGAGGTTCAACTGGGCTTCCGGAAGACCGACGAATTCGACCGCCCGGGCGGCCGCGTCGGCCACGACGAGGGCGAGGGGATCGGCCATTCCGACATCCTCGCTCGCCAGGATGACGAGGCGGCGGGCGATGAAGCGGGCGTCCTCGCCTGCGGCCAGCATGCGGGCGAGCCAGTAGAGGCCGGCGTCGGGATCGGAGCCCCGGATGCTCTTGATGAAGGCGCTGATGACGTCGTAGTGGTCATCCTGCTCGTAGCGAAGGGCCCGGGTGCTGCGGGCGGACTCCATGTCGGCCAGCGTGACGTGTGGCGGACCCGAACCGCCTGATGCCAGAGCCAGCGCGACCTCGAGGCTGTTCAGCGCCGCCCGGGCGTCGCCGTCGACCAGGTTGATGACCAGGTCCAGCGCATCGGAGGCCGCGGTTGCCCCCTCGGAACGTAATGCCCGGTCGAGCACCTGGCGAACGGCGTCGGGGCCGAGGGGTTCCAGCCGAAACAAGGTGGAACGGCTGAGCAGCGGCGCGTTCACCTCGAAGTAGGGATTCTCCGTCGTCGCCCCGATGAGCGTCAGGATCCCTTCCTCCACCGCGGGAAGAAGGGCGTCCTGCTGGGCTTTGTTGAACCGGTGGACCTCGTCGAGGAACAGGATGGTGCCCTGCTGGTGCTCCGCCAGGCCGCGGCGAGCGGCGGTGATCGCCTCGCGGACATCCTTTACCCCCGCCGTCACGGCCGACATGGCAACAAACGCCCGGCTGGTCGTGCTGGCGATGAGACGGGCGAGCGTGGTCTTGCCCGTACCCGGCGGTCCCCACAAAATGACCGACGAGAGCCGGTCGGCGTCAATCAGGGCCCGCAACGGGCGCCCGGGCGCGAGCAGGTGATCCTGACCCACCACTTCATCGAGCGTCCTGGGCCGCATCCGCGCCGCCAGCGGCGCCTGGTGGGCCAGGTGCTCGTTGAGCGCCGCCGTGAAGAGCTCCTCGGCGCCGGTCATGGCTAGGAGCCGCGGTCGAGGCGGCGGCGAACGGCGGCCACCACGTCAGAACGAGCAACGGTCTCCTGCGCCGTTCCCTCGGCGGCCCGCAAGTCCTTGACCTCGACCGACCCGGACGCAGCTTCGTCGGGGCCGATGATCACCGCCAGGCGGGCGCCGGAACGATCGGCGGCACGGAGCTGCGCCCTGGCCGAGCGGTTGTCGAAGGCCCGGTCGACCCTCATCCCGGCCGCCCGGAGCTCGCCCGACAGGTCGCGGGCCGCTTCCCCGCCAGCGAAGTCGACGAGGAAGACGTCGAGCGGCGGCAAGGTGTCCGCGGCCGCCAGTACCTGCTCGGCGTCGCAGGCCAGCAACGTTCGTTCGATACCGAGCCCCAATCCGATGGCGGGTGTGGCCGGACCACCCATCTCCTCCACCAGCCCGTCGTACCGGCCGCCGCCGCCAATTGCGTTCTGAGCCGACGCGAGTGCGAAACCGATGTATTCGAACGTGGTCCTGGTGTAGTAGTCGAGGCCCCGCACCAGCCGGCTGTCGATGGTGTACGGAATGCGGCCGGCGTCAAAGCCGGCCTTGACCCGGTCGAAATGCTGGCGACACGGCTCGCACAGGTGGTCGAGCTGTCGGGGCGCGCCGGCAGTCACGGCGACACATTCAGGCGACTTGCAGTCCAGCACCCGCAGCGGGTTGTCGTCGAGCCGGACCTTGTGCTCGTCGCACAGCTCCCCGCGATGAGTGTCGAGGTACTGGCGCAGAGCCTCCCGGTACCCGGGCCGGCAGACGTCGTCGCCGAGAGAATTGAGCAGCAGACCGACCCGCTGCAGGCCGAGGGCGGAATAGAAGCTCCAGCCGAGGGTGACGACCTCGACGTCGAGATCGGGGTCGGCGCTCCCGATCGCCTCGACGCCGAACTGGTGATGTTGGCGGTAGCGACCGGCCTGGGGCCGCTCGTAGCGGAAGCTGGGAGCGGCGTACCACGTCTTCCATGGGACGGCCGGCCGGTACTGGACGAACGCCCGCACGATCGACGCCGTCCCTTCCGGTCGGAGGGCGATGCGCCGACCTCCCTTGTCCTCGAAGTCGTACATCTCCTTGCGGACCACGTCAGTCGAGTCGCCGACCCGCTGGAAGACCTCGACGTCCTCGAACATGGGCGACACCACCAGGCCGTAGCCGGCCGCCTCGACGACGCGGGCGAAGCGAGCGACCATGACCTCCCACCGAGAGGACTCCGGCGGCAGGACGTCGTGAGTCCCGATGGGAGCGCGAAAACCAGGCACGGCCGATCCAGGGTACCGGGGAGCGGCGGGTGGTCAGCCGCCTTTACCGGGCACGATCCGGTAGGCGTCGAAGACGCTGTCGAGCCGCTTGATGGAGCCCAGCAGCGAGTCGAGATGGGTCGGGTCGGCCAGTTCGAACTCGAACCGCATTCGACTGACGCGGTCGGCCGAGGTGTGGCTCTCGCTGCGCAGCACGTTGAGGTGATGGTCGGAGAGAACCTTCCACACATCAACGCCCAGCCGGGAGCGGTCGAGCGCTTTGACCTCGATGGCGGCAAAAAAACTGCCGCCCTGATCCCGGTCCCATTCGACCTCGATCAGCCGGCCCACTTCGCCCGCCGACAGGGCAGCGGCGTTGGCGCAATCGCTCCGATGCACGCTCACACCCCGGCCGCGTGTGACAAAGCCGATGATCTCGTCTCCGGGCACGGGGGTGCAGCAACGGGAGAGCCGGACCATGACGTCGTCCAGCCCCTCGACGTGAACGCCGATCGTCTGGCGCCGGCCGGGCCGCCGCGGCTGGCGAGCCGTGGCCGGCATCTGCTCCTCCGCCTCCCCGCCCCGCAGCTCTCGGGCCAGCCGCTGGGCGACGGATTTGCCCGAGACGTGGCCCTCACCGAGGGCGGCGTAGAAGGCGTCGAGGTCGACATAGTTCATCGACTCCGTCAGCTGGGTGAGCAGCGGCGAGTTGGTCAGCTTCTGGACCGGCAGTCCCTCCTTGCGGAGGGCCTTGACCAGCTCGTCCTTCCCGTTTTCGATCGCGTCCTCGCGTCGCTCCCGGCTGAACCACTGGCGGATCTTGTTGCGGGCCCGGGGCGTGGCGACGATCTTCAGCCAGTCCCGGCTCGGGCCGGCTGACGGGACCTTGGACGTGAAGATCTCGACGCTGTCGCCCGACTGCAGCGGAGAATCGAGGGGAACCAGCCGGCCGTTGACCCGCGCGCCGATGCACCGGTGCCCGACCTCGGTGTGGATGGAGTAGGCGAAGTCAACAGGCGTGGCGCCGACCGGGAGGGTGACGACATCGCCTTTGGGCGTGAAGATGAAGACCTCGTCCTGTTCGAGGTCGAGCTTCAGCGTCTCGAGGAACTCGGCCGGATCGGTGCTTTCCTGCTGCCAGTCGACAATGCGCTGGAGCCAGGCGACGTCGGCGGCTGACGCCCGCTCCTTGTACCCCCAGTGGGCCGCGATCCCCCACTCGGCCCGGTTGTGCATCTCCCTTGTCCGGATCTGAGCTTCGAGCGGCTTGCCCTGTGGTCCCACGACCGTGGTGTGGAGGGACTGATAAAGGTTGAATTTCGGGGTGTTGATGTAGTCCTTGAACCGCCCCTGAACGGGCGTCCACGCCCCGTGAATGGCGCCCAGGGCGGCCCAGCAATCCTTCACCGAGTCGACCAGGATGCGGACACCGACCAGGTCGTAGATCTCGTCGAATTCCTTGCCCTTGATCACCATCTTCTCGTAGATCGAGTAGAGGTGCTTTGGCCGGCCGGTGACCTCGCCCTCGATGCGGGCCGCGGCCAGGCGGTCCTGGACCTGATCGATGACCTGCGCCAGGTAGATGTCCCGCTCCGGTGCGCGGGTCGCAACCATCTGCTCGATCTCGGAGTACCGCCGGGGATGAAGGGTGGCAAAGGCGAGGTCCTCGAGCTGCCACTTGATGTCCTGGATGCCGAAACGGTGGGCCAGAGGAGCGTAGATATCCAGCGTTTCCTGACCAGTCCGCTTCTGCTTGCCTTCCGGCATGGCCGCGATCGTCCGCATGTTGTGCAGCCGGTCGGCCAGCTTTATCAACAGAACCCGGGGGTCCTTGGCCATGGCGACGAGCATCTTGCGCATCGTGGCGGCCTGCTGGGCCTGCTTGGAATCGAACCGGATCCGCTCGAGCTTGGTGACTCCGTCGACGATCGAGGCAACGGCCGGTCCGAACTCGTCCTCCAGATCGGCGAGAGTGAGCCCGGTGTCTTCGACCGCGTCGTGGAGAAGGGCGGCACCGATGGTGATGTCGTCGAGCCCCAGCCCGGCAAGGATGGTGGCGACCGCCAGAGGGTGAGAGATGTAGGCCTCGCCCGACTTGCGGAGCTGACCCTCATGCGCCTGCTCCGCCAGCTCGAAGGCCCGAAGGATCAGGGTGGTGTCGGCTTTGGGGTGACGAGCCCGGTAGGTGCGGAGGAGCGGGCCCAGTGCGTCCGACGCCGGGCTGACCAGCTGCCGGCGCCAGGGCAGCACTCGTTCAACCGTCGCGGCGGCACGACCCCGGCTCGTCGCCGGCGGCTCGACCGCAGCACGGGCCCGCTCGCGGCTCAACTCATGACCTCATCGTCATTCATACCTGATCAGGGAAACCGCATCGCGGCCCTCAAGCTTCCTGCGACCGCGCAGGAACTCCAGCTCGATGACGAATCCCATCCCGACCACTTCGCCGCCCAGCCGCTCCACCAGGCGGGCCGTGGCCGACGCCGTCCCCCCGGTTGCCATGACGTCGTCGACGATCAGGGCGTGCTCGCCCGGCGACAGGGCATCCCGGTGGATCTCCAGCAGGTCGGTGCCGTACTCGAGCACGTATTCCTGCTTTTCAACCTGCCAGGGCAGTTTCCCCGCCTTGCGGACGGGAATGAACCCGGCACCAAAGCGGTACGCGACCGGTGCCGCGATGATGAACCCCCGAGCCTCGACCCCGAGCACCTTGTCGATGTGGCGGTCGGCGAAATGCTCCGAGAGAGCGTCCACGGCAAAGCGAAAGGCGGTCACATCGGCCAGCAACGGCGTGATGTCCTTGAAAACGACGCCCGGCCGAGGAAAGTCAGGGATGTCGCGGATGTGCTCCTTCAACCACCCGGCATCACCGCTCGCCATCGCTCCACGCTACCGGGTCGGGCTGGCTCGCATGGCTCGCTGAGGGTCGCGTCGTTACCGGCGGCGGCCCTTCTTCCTCGGCCGCGGCGGCGGGCGGTTGCCGCTGCGAGCACCGGGACGGCCGGGCTGCTGGCGCTTGGCCGGCTGCCGTCCGGCGCCATTGCCGGCCCCGGCCGCAGCGGGTACGGCCGGCGGTGTCAGGTCCTCGCCCTCGCCGGCCGGCTCGTCGAGCTGGGCGGTCGAGGCCGCTCGCGTTCGCTGGCCCCGTTCCGTCTGCTTGGATCCCGAGCCTCCGCGTCCTCGGCCACCACCGCCCGACCCACCGCCGGGTACGAGGACCGCACCCGACGCCACCGCCGCGGGGGTGAGCGGTCCCGCCAGGGCAGCCCGGGTGGCCAGCCGCTGGCGGATCTGGCTGTAGCGAGGCTCCCGCTCCTTCATCATCGCCAGCGCGGGCGACGCGATGAATATCGACGAGTAGGCACCGGTCAGCAGGCCGATGAACAAGGCCAGCCCGAAGTCCTGAAGGGCGGAGGCACCGAGTATGAGAGAGCCGACCACAAGGATCGACAGAATCGGCATGATGGCGACGATCGTGGTGTTGATCGACCGCATCAGCACCTGGTTCATCGACAGGTTGACCGTGTCGGTGTACGTGAGGCGCCCGGTCGACGCCAGGCCCTGGGTGTTCTCCTCGATCTTGTCGAAGACGACGATGGTGTCGTAAAGCGAGTACCCGAGGATGGTCAGGAAGGCGATGACCGTGGCAGGAGAAACCTGCAGCCCGGACAGCGAATAGACACCCACCGTAATGAGGATGTCGTGCACCAGCGCGATCAGGGCGGCGATCGCCATCTTTCCCTCGAAGCGGAAGGTGATGTAGATCACGACCGCGACCATGAAGATGATCAACGCCCGGATGGCCTTGCTGCTGATGTCGTGACCCCAGCTCGGCCCGACGTCGTTGAGCGTCACCTTGTTGACGTCGACGCCCGCCATCTTGGCCAGGGCCTGGCTCACCCTGTCGACCTTGTTCTTGTCAGTGGTCGTTTTGGTCGTCGCCGCCACCCTCACCGTCTTCTGGCCCGTCTCGCGGTTGGTCAGGGTCGTGATGGTGGCCTGTCCGAGGTCGGGCGAGACGCCGGCGACGACGTTGCGGACATGTCCAACCGAAGCCGTTGACGGCACTTCCCAGACCGTCCCGCCGGTGAAGTCAATGCTGAAGTTGAGGCCCCGGACGAGCAGCGAACCCAGCCCAAGGATGATGATCGTTCCCGAGATGATGAACCAGCGGCGGCGGTGACCGACGAAATCGAAGGAGGTCTCGCCCCGATAGAGGCGGGTCCAGATGCTGTGCTTGACCTCGCTCACGGCACGCCTCCAGTCGGGGTAGCGGCCAGCCCCCGTGCCACACCGAAGTGCGGGGCGTCGGTGAAGAGCCGGTTACGGGCGAGAAGGATCACCATCGGTCGGGTGAAGAAGAAGGCGGTGAGGAGGTCGAGCAGCGTCGAGAGCCCGAGGGTGAAGGCGAACCCCCGCACCGAGCTGACCGTGAAGATGTACAGGATCAGGGCGGCGATGAACGAGACGAGGTCGGCGGCCACGATCGTACGGTAGGCGCGGGCGAAGGAGCGGTCGGCCGTCGAACGGATGGTTCTTCCCGACCGGATGTCGTCTTTTAATCGCTCGAAGTACACGATGTACGAGTCGGCCGTCACGCCGATCGACACGATGATGCCGGTCGCACCCGCCAGGGTCAGCGCCAGGCCGCGGGTGTGGCTCAAGGTCGAGATGATCGAGTACAGGAACATGCCCGAGATGGCCAGACCCAGGATGACGACCGCACCCAGCGCCCGGTAGTAGAAGAGCATGTAGGCGAGCACCAGGATCAGGCCCAGCCCGCCGGCCAGCAGGCCGGCTCGCAGCGAGTCCTTGCCGACACTCGCGGACACGGTCTGGATCGACTGGAACTTGAACTGCACCGGCAGCGAGCCATAGCGCAACTGCAGGGCCAGGTTCTTGGCGCTGCCCTGGGTGAAGTTGTTCCCGTTGATCTCGGCCCGGCCGCCGTAGGACTGCTGCTGGATCACCGGGGTCGACTCAACCACCCCGTCGAGCACGATCGCCACCTGCTTCTGGTAGTTCGCCGCCGCCAGCTTGTCGAAGCCCGAGCCGCCCGAACCGGTGAAGGTGATGGACACGAACCAGTTGGCGTTACTGCCCCCGTTTCCGATGTCGGGGGGCTGGGCGGTGGCGCTGGCCACCGCCTTGCCGCTCAGCTGGGACGGCCCGAGCAGGTAGCGGGGCCCGGAGAGGTCCGGGTTGCCGTGCTTATCTGCGCCCGGGAACAGCACCACGGCGTTGGGATCGTCGGGCACCGGCGTGCTCGGGATCTGGGCACCCTGGGAGGTCGTGGCGGCCGAACAGGTGCTCTCGCTCAGCGGGGCGCTGGCCGGTGGTGTCGTGCTCGCGCTCGCTGGCGGCGCAGTGGTGGGCGGCGTGGCAGTGGTGGGCGGCGCCGTCGTCGCCGGGGCAGGAGTCTGGGCCGGCAGGACGGCGCCAGGAGTGCGGCCACCCGAGCCGAGCCCCGTCCCTCCGCCCGGCTTTGTCGTCGTGGTGCTGGCCGGTTTGGTCGTCGTCGTGGTCGACCCCGGATGGGTCGTGGGGGTCGTCGAGCCCGGCGACGAGACCGTTGCGGCATAGGGAGGAAACGTCTGGCCGTTGCACAGCACCGGCCGGAAGCGCAGTTCGGCCGTCTGCCCGACGATCTTCAAGACGTCAGCTTGGTTCTTGATTCCGGGGATCTGGATGAGGACGGTGCCACCCTGGCGGCTGATGTCGGGCTCGGCCACTCCGAGGGCGTCGATGCGCTTTCGGAGGATGGAGATCGCCTGTCCGAGCACGCCGTTGTCGACCTTGTTCACCGGCTGGAGCACGACCGAGGCCCCTCCCTGCAGGTCGAGACCGAGCAGCGGTTTCCACCCGGCGGCGACCACCGCCACCACCGACAGGACCGCGGCCGCGACGATGCCAATCAGCGAGTACCACAGCGACCGCCGCATGGCTTAGTGCGTGCCCCCATCCGAATGATCGTGGGGTTCGCCTTCGACCTGGTCGTGACCGAGCTCCGAGCCCTCGACGTGATTCGTGTCCTCGTACTCTTGCTCGACTCCATCGTCGGTCACGGGCCGGGCCTCGGTCTTCCTGGTGATGGCGATGCGGAGGATCTCGATGACGACGTCGTCCGCCACCTCGATCCAGGCCCGGTCGTCGGAGAGCTCGATGACCCGACCGATCATCCCTCCGGCCGTGACGACCTCGTCGCCCACGTCGATCGACATCACCAGCTCTCGCTGCCGCCGGACTCGCTGTTGCTGCGGCCGCAGCAGCAGCAGGTACATCACGACGAGAATGAGCGGTATGAGCAGTAATCCCATGGCCTGGGTCCGGCTCCGGAAACGAGAAGGGGCCGAGAGACCTTAGCGCGAGCGGCTGCCGGCTACCCCGCGCCCCAGACCGCCGCGACATCCCTCCGGAGCGCACTGAGCCGGTCCTCGACCACCGCCGTCCGGATCCGCTGCATCAGGTCCAATATCCACGTCAGGTTGTGCACGGTCAGCAATCGGGCCCCGGCCGGCTCGCCGACTGCAAACAGGTGCCGGAGGTAGGCCCGGGGGTACCGCCCGCAGACGGGGCACTGGCACTCCGGATCCACCGGCCCGTGGTCCATCGCCATGACCGCGGCTCGCACCTGGAGCCGGCCGGCCGACGTGAGGGCGGCGCCGTGGCGCGCCAGCCGGGTCGGCAGGACACAGTCGAACATATCCACGCCGAGCGCGACCGATTCCACGACCGACAGGGGGTCACCCACTCCCATCAGGTAGCGGGCCCGGTCGGCGGGCAGCGCGCTCAGGGCCGCCGCAAGGGCCGGCAGCATACGCTCCCGGGTCTCCCCCACCGAGAGCCCTCCGATGCCATATCCGTCGAAGTCACAGGCGGTGGTCCGCTCGGCGCTCTCAATCCGAAGGGCGAGGTCGTCGCCGCCCTGGACGATACCGAAGAGCGCTTGGCCCTCCCGCCGGTGGGCCCGCTTCGCCCGGGCCGCCCAGTCCGCCGTCCGTTCCACTGCCAGCCGCAGCGTCGCCGGCTCGGCCGGCAGCGCCGGGCAGACGTCGAGCGTCATCTGGATGTCGGCGCCGATGACTTCCTGCACCGCGACGGCCCCTTCCGGGCTCAGGCGATGAGTCGAGCCGTCATAGACCGAGCGGAAAGTGACGCCTTCGTCGTCGATCGCCGGACGGAGGGAAAAGACCTGAAAGCCGCCGGAGTCCGTCAAGAGCTGACCGCGCCAGTCGCTGAAGCGGTGAAGTCCCCCAAACGCGGCCAGTACTTCGACGCCGGGTCGGAGCATCAGGTGGTAGGCGTTGGCCAGGAGGACCTCGACACCCAGCGCCTCGAGGTCGGCTGGCTCCAGGGTGCGGACAGAGCCGCGCGTGCCGACCGGCATGAAGCAGGGGGTGGAAAAGGTTCCTCTTGCGGTGTGGACCCGCCCCGCTCGGGCTGACCCAGAGGCGGCTTCCAGCTCGAAGCGGGCCGCGCTCACGAACGGGCCGGGAATTCCCGTCGCCCCACCAGCATGGCGTCGCCAAAGGACAGGAACCGGTAACCCTCGTCGAGCGCGACCGCGTAGAGGTCTCGCCAGCGGGGGCCGCAGAACGCCTCGAGCAGGAGGAGCAGCGACGAGCGGGGCTGATGGAAGTTGGTCAACAGGACGTCAGTGACCCGGAAGGGAAAGTCGCCGAAGATGTACAGGCTCGTCTCACCGGACAACCGGCCGCTCGCGGCAGCGGTCTCCAGGGCCCTCACCGTGGTGGTGCCGACGGCCACGACCCGTGCGGCCTGCCGGCAGGCGGCCAGGGTCTCGGATGGCACACGGTAGCGCTCGGCGTGCATCACGTGATCCTCGGCCCTCGACGCCCTGACGGGGCGAAAAGTGCCGAGCCCGACGGCAAGATCCACCTCCGCGATCGTGACCCCCCTGTCCCGGCACCGGCGAAGCACGGCCCGGGACAGATGCAGCCCCGCGGTCGGCGCGGCAACGGAACCGGGATCAGCGGCGTAGACCGTCTGGTACCGCTCCGGGTCGGGCAACTCCCGGTGAATGTAGGGCGGGAGGGGGACAGCGCCGAGGCGGGAGAGGAACTCGGCCACCGATCCCTCGGCCCGGTCATTCACGAGCAGCCTGACGTGCCGGCAGCCGTCGGGACGGCGGTCGCCCACTTCGACCGCCGGCCGCTCCCCCGCCCACAGGACGGTGCCGGGCGGCAGGCGCCGCCCGGGGCGAACCAGTGCTCGCCACACGGTCGAGCCGGAGCCGGCCTCGCCCTCGGGCTCGACCAGCATGACCTCGGCCGCCCCACCGGTCGACTTGGTCAGGCGAAGCCGGGCAGGCAGCACTCGAGAGGTGTTGAGGACCAGCACGTCGCCCGGCTCGAGCAACTCGGGCAGGTCCGCGACGGTGAGGTGCGTGGGGTCGCGGTCCGCGGCGAGGGAAACGAGCAGCCGGGCGGCGTCTCGTGGCTCAACCGGCGACTGGGCGATGGCACCTTCGGGCAGCCGGTAGGCCGGGACCTCCACGGCACGGTTCTACTCGAACAGGGCGGGCGGCGGTTCTGGCTGGGCTGGCGGATCCAGCCCGAGGTGGTGCCAGGCGGCGGGCGTCGCCACCCGGCCCCGGGGGGTACGCATGATCAGCCCGCATTGCAGCAAGTAGGGCTCGTACACCTCCTCAACGGTGTCTGTCTCCTCGCCGACGCTTACGGCGAGGGTCGACAGACCGACCGGACCACCGCCGAAACGAGCGCAGATGGCGTCCAGGATGGCGCGGTCCACCTTGTCGAGACCGAGGAGGTCGACGCCGAAAAGAGCCAATCCTTCTTGCGCCAGACCCACAGTGACGACGCCCTCGGCCCGTACCTCGGCATAGTCACGCACTCGTTTGAGGAGCCGGTTGGCGATACGGGGCGTGCCCCTTGACCGGGCGGCGATTTCTTCCGCTCCGCCCGGTTCGACCGCAACGCTGAGGATACGGGCGGAGCGCCGGACGATGGCCTCGAGGTCTTCGGGGCGGTAGTAGTCGAGCCGGGCGACGAAACCAAACCGATCCCGCAGCGGTCCTGTCATGAGCCCGGTCCTCGTCGTGGCGCCGACCAGAGTGAACCGCGGAAGCTCCAGCCGGATCGACCGGGCGGCCGGCCCTTTACCCAGCACGATGTCGAGCTGGAAATCCTCCATGGCGGGATAGAGGACTTCCTCAACCGCTCGGCCCAGCCGGTGGATCTCGTCGATGAACAGAACGTCGCCATCCGACAGGTCGGTGAGGATCGCTGCCAGGTCCCCGGCCCGAACCAGGGCCGGACCGGACGTCACCCGCAGGCCGACGCCCATCTCCGCGGCCACGATCCCGGCCATGGTTGTCTTGCCCAACCCGGGAGGTCCGGCAAACAACAGGTGGTCGACGGCCTCACGGCGGCGGCGAGCCGCCTCCAGCACGATTCCCAGGTGCTCCTTCAACTGCGTCTGGCCGACGAAGTCGTCGAGGCGTCGTGGCCTGAGGGTGACCTCTTCTGCAACCTCCAGCGGATCGGCCGTCGGTCCGACCGTTTCCTGCCGGCTCATCTGCTCCTCACCGCGAGCCGGCCAGTTGACGGAGGGCAACCCGCAGCAGATCCTCCACCGTGCCCTCCGGCGGCAGCACCCCCAGTGCCTCTCTCACCTCGTCCTGCCCGTACCCGAGCCCGGCCAGGGCAGCCCGAACCTCGCCGCGAGCATAGGCGGCATCGCCCACCTCGGCGGCAGCGCAACCAACTGCAGCCAGCTGCGGTCCCTCCAGGTCGAGATCCAGCCGGGCCTTCAACTCCACCAGCAACCGGGTGGCGGTCCTCTTGCCGATACCGGGAACCAGGGTGAGGCCGTCGAGGTCGTCGGTGGCAACCACCCGGCGCAGCGCCGCAGGTGAGTGAACGGACAGCAACGCCAGGGCGACCGCCGGGCCGACGCCGTGGGCGCCGATCAAGACCTCAAAACAGGCCCGCTCGTCACGGGTCGGGAAGCCGTAGAGGACAATGGCGTCGTCTCGCACGTGGGTGTGCACGTGAAGGAAGACCGGCGAACCCAGCTCACCGAGCCGGGCCAGCGCGGCGCCAGAGACGACCAGCCGGTAGCCCACGCCGCCGGCCTCCACCAGGACCTCAGCACTGGGTTGCTCGGGCTTGACCATGCGGTCGAGCAACACCCCCCGTAAGGATCCGATCATGCCCCCGACCCCGTTGTGGCGCCGAGCGCAGCCCGGAGGCCGGCGCCGGTCAGGTGACAGACCGCCAGAGCGAGGGCATCGGCTGCATCCGGGGGATGGGGTCGGAGCGGCAGGTGCAGCAGCGTCTGGACCATGCGCTGGACCTGCGACTTGGACGCTGACCCGTACCCGGCCACGGCCTGTTTCACCTCGTTCGGGCTGTACTGGGCGACCGGCACGCCGACCTCAGCCGCGGCGACCAGGGCCACGCCGCTGGCCTGGCCGACTGCCATGGCGGTGCGGGCGTTGGCCTGGAAGAGCACGCGCTCCACGGCGACGACCTCGGGCGTCGCTTCCCCCATCAGACGCCGCAGCTCGGCCAGCAGGCCAGCCAGCCGGACACTCAGCGGTTGATCGGCCGGCGTCGTGATGACGCCGGCCTTCACCGCCTCCATGCGGCCCCCCGTCCGGGCCACAACGCCGTACCCGCAGCGCGACACGCCAGGGTCGATGCCTAACACGAACATCTGTTCGAAACTATCACGTCACCCGCCTGCGCCGGTGGATGCTGCACGGTCGCCGGAAGACGGTGGAGTTGAAGGTTTGCTACGCCTCGACCAGTTCCAGGATGCGGTTGGGGAGGTCGAAGTTGGCGTAGACGTTCTGCACGTCGTCCAGGTCTTCCAGCAGATCAATGACGCGCAGGACCCGTTTGGCATCCGCCTCGTTGTCCAGGGGCACGATATTGGTCGGCATCATGGTGAGCTCGGCCGAGTCGTAGCGGATGCCGGCCTCGTCGAGGGCCGAGCGAACCGCGCCGAGGTCGCCCGGCGCAGTCGTGACTTCCCAGCTGTCACCGGCATCTTTGATGTCCTCAGCACCGGCATCAACAGCAACCAGCATGAGGTCGTCCTCGCCCACCGCCGTGGGCACCTGCATCACGCCTTTGCGCTCGAACTGCCACGCCACCGCTCCGGGTTCGGCCGTCGACCCGCCATTTTTGGCGAAGATGGAGCGGACGTCGGCCCCGGTGCGATTGCGGTTGTCGGTCAGGCACTCGACGATGACCGCCACTCCGCAGGGGGCGTATCCCTCGTAGGAGACCTGCTCGTAGCGGACTCCTTCCAGCTCACCCGTCCCTCGCTTGATGGCCCGCTCGATGGTATCGGTGGGAACCGATGCGTCCCTGGCCTTCTGAAACATCGTCCGCAGCGTCGGGTTGGCATCGGGGTCACCCCCACCCTCGCGTGCGGCTACCTCGACCTGGCGGATGAGCTTGGCGAACAACTTGCCCCGGGCCTTGTCCTGCGCGCCCTTCTTGTGCTTGATCGTCGCCCACTTGGAATGACCTGACATGTCGCTAACAGCCTTTCAGGAAAAGCTCGTGCAGGCGAAGATCACCTGATAGCTCGGGGTGGAACGCGGTCACGACAATGGATCCTTCCCGGCAGGCCACTGGCCGGCTGGGGTCGTGGCCGGACTCGACCGAGGCAAGAACCTCGACCCGTGGACCGGTGCGCTCGACGACGGGGGCCCGAATGAAGACGGCATGGAGCGGCTCGGGGCCGAGTTCCGCTACGCCGAGATCGGTTTCGAACGAGTCAACCTGGCGGCCGAAGGCGTTGCGACGCACTGCGATGTCGATGGCGCCAAACGTCTGCTGATCAGGTCGCCCGTCCAGCACTTCGGCGGCCAGCAAGATCATTCCCGCGCACGTTCCCATGGCCGGCATGCCGGCCTCGAGACGATCGGCGATGGGCCCACGAAGCCGGGAAGAGACGAGCAGCAGGGAGATGGTGGTCGACTCGCCGCCCGGCACGATGAGGGCGCCGACGCCCGCTAGATCCTCCGGCTGCCGTATTTCGACGGGGTGACCGCCGAGCTCAGCGACCGCGAGACAATGCTCCCGGACGTCTCCTTGCAATGCCAGGACGCCGATCTTGTCGCCCACCTGGCGGCACCGAGTCCATGGCTACCAGCCTCGCTCCGCCAGCCGGGTCTCCACCTTGGCCGCCTCCTCGCCCCGCATGGCCTCACCGAGACCCCGGCTGACCTTGGCCACGATCGAAGCATCACGGAAGTGGGTCGTCGCCTCCACGATGGCCCGCGCCGTGCGGGCAGGGGCGGCGCTTTTGAAGATGCCCGAGCCGACGAATACGGCTTCCGCGCCCAGCTGCATGACCAGAGCCGCGTCCGAGGGCGTGGCGATCCCGCCGGCACAAAACAAAGGAACCGGGAGCCAGCCCGCCTCCGCGACCTCTTGCACCAGCCCGACCGGCGCCTGCAGGCCCTTGGCCCAGCCGAACTGCTCGGCCGGGTCGGCCTGGGTGATCTTGCGGATGTCTCCCACAATGGCGCGCAGGTGCCGGACTGCCTCCTTGATGTCGCCCGTGCCCGCTTCCCCTTTGGAGCGAATCATGGCGGCCCCTTCCGAGATCCGGCGAAGTGCCTCACCCAGGCTGGTCGCGCCGCAAACGAAAGGAACGGTGAACGGCCACTTGTCGATGTGGTGGGCTTCGTCGGCCGGTGTCAGGACCTCGCTTTCGTCGATGTAGTCGACACCCAGAGCCTCGAGGACCTGTGCTTCCGCGAAATGACCGATCCTCGCCTTGGCCATCACCGGGATGGTCACGGCGGCCTTGATGCCCTCGATGAGGGCGGGATCGCTCATCCGGGCCACACCGCCGTCACGACGGATGTCGGCGGGCACCCGTTCGAGCGCCATGACGGCTACCGCCCCCGCGTCTTCGGCGATCTTGGCGTGCTCTGGGGTCACGACGTCCATGATCACGCCGCCTCGCAACATCTCGGCCAGACCTCGTTTGACGAGGTCGGTTCCCGTCCGGCGTGGCGTCTCGCTGGCTGCCATGCCGTTCATTGTACGGGGCACGACCCCGGCCCGACCTCGTGAATCCGTCAGCTCACCGCAGGGACCCTGCCGGCCGGAATCAGCTCCACCCAGGACGGGCCCGGCGTCAGCTGGATGGGCGCACCGGTCGCATCGGTGTACTGCGTGGCCACGCCGGGCGAGGGACGCGACCACTGACCTTTGATCACCTTGCCGCCGGTGAGCACCCACACATCGCCCTGGCCCACCAGCACCGCCTCCGGGATGGGCGGCGGCGGATTGACGCCCTCCCCGCTCGCAACACCGTCTGCCACGTAGGGCACCGACTGGATCACGACGTTGGGAACCGCCACCTGCTGACCGCTCTGATCCACGTCGGGTGTCCCGTCCTGGATGCGCCTCCACGTCTGGGAGGCCCCATCCCAGGTCCAGCCAGCCGATGACGCCGGCCAGTCGAGCGAAGCATGGGTGGCGGGAGTCGCGCTGGCGTTCAGCGGCGCGGCGCCGAGGGGGCGAAAGCTGAAGATGGCGGGAGGAGTTCCGGCTCCCGCCGGTGCAAACGCATACAGGGCACTGGTCCTCGTGTACAGGTTGTGGGGCGCACTGCCGGGACCGAAGTAGTAGTCGTGGGGCCGAGCGCCATACCCGACGTCCACAATCCCGGAGGCATCGATCTCTGCGACGAACCGGCTGTTGCCGCCCGAGAACGCATACAGCGGATGGTTGAGGAGGCTGACGATGTCGATGTCGCTGGTTCGGGTAGAGCGGACCGGGCCGACGGGATCGGCATCGGCCGACTGAAAGACGGCGGCCAGCCGGGTGAGCCCCCCCTCGACCTCCTCCTCGAAGACGACATCGGCCTTGGTGATCCCGGCCTGCGGCCGGGCACCGGCCACGTTGTCGATCTTCACGATCAGGGCCGGCCGAGCACGCCTGGCCGGGTCGGGCTGGGGCAAACCGGTCAGCGGCGCGACCGGTGGCGCCGTCGTCGACGAGCTCGGCGCGTCGGTCGTGGTCGGCGCCTCTGCCCTGACGGCGGCCTTTTTCTTCGCAGCAGCCGAACAGGCGGCAAGAAGGACCATCAGCGCTACCCCGGCGGCCACCAGCTTTCGCCCGTGCACGGTTGCTACAGCTCCCTGAGGGCTTCGATTCGCTCGTCGAGCGGCGGATGCGTTTCGAACAGCCGGCCGAGCCAGGCGGCCCGCAACGGGCGCGTTGCCCGTTGTGGCGTGCTCAGCCACAGGTGGGCGATCGCGGGTGAGCCGGATGCAACGACTGTTCCCGCCCCCTCCAGCTTCTCGAGGGCGGTGATCATGGCCGGCGGGTATCGCGTCAGCGAGACACCAGAGAGATCAGCGATCTCCTCGCGGTGACCCCCGACGGTGTGTTGCAAGCCGAAACCGGCCAGGGCCGAGGCGGGCAGCAGGGCGTAACCGACCGCGGCGCGCAGGCCTGTCCCGGACGATGCCGCCCGGGCGGGCCCGCCGAGCAGACCCACGACCGCAACCGCGACCGTCGCGGGCAGGGTGTCGTAGCTCTTGATGTGGCTGAGCTCGTGGGCCAGCACGGCTTCGAGCTCAATCCGGCTCAAGCGGTCGAGCAGTCCCTGGGTGACCACCAGGCTGGCCCGCCGCGGGTCCCGGCCGAGCGTCAGAGCATTGAGGCCCAGGTCCTCCGTCACGTAGAGCCCGGGCTCGGGCAGGCCGGCGGTGAGGCAAAGACCTTCGACCAGGTTGATGAGCCTCGCATGGCAGGACGGGTCGGCCGGTTTGGCCCTGATGCGCCGCCGAGCGAGCGGCTCGCTGCCGAACCACGCCGTTGCGCCGACGGCGACGCCGACCACGACCGCGATGATCACCGCGAACGGGGGCGGAACCAGCGCAAGTGACAGCAGCCCGAGCACGATCCCCGCAACCGCTCCGATGGCCACGACCAGGAACACGGCTCGTCGCCGGTTGGCGGAGATCCGGCTGGCGACGCTCGAGTCGCCGGTGACCCCTGCAATCATCGAGGGCGATTTGTACGAGTGGTCGGAGTCATAACGAAACGATCCTAAAGGCCCGGCCCGTTCGTCAGCTCGCGACCTGTCCGTACAGCTCCACGTATCGCTCGGCCAGATGCTCGATCGAGAAGTGGGCCGCTCGGCAGTCACCGGCGGCCACCAGCTG
>JBPYFF010000026.1:0-2393 GCA_051984455.1 Acidimicrobiales bacterium
CTCTCACTGCGACCACGAGACGATACGTTTCGAGCTATTGACCGAAACGTATCGTTCAGTTAGACTCCGAATGTGCCGCTCCTGAGGCGGCCCGATACGAAAAGGAGTTCAACCATGCCACTCACACCGAAAGCGCAAGGCGGGGTCACCCACCGGCCCCGATGGGCGGTGACGATCCCGTTGGCCGCGGCGGCCCTGGGCATGGCCGCGGCCGGCTGCGGGAGTGGGGTCACCCACCGGTCGGCCCCTGCCAACGCCAGCCTGGCCGGCGTGCATGGGCCGGCCGGATCGGTCGGGACCGCACCGACGCCGTCGACGGCGCCCGGGGCAGCTACCCCAGCCGCGACGGGGCCAGCCGCGATCGCGGTGGCACAGACGTCGCTCGGCTCGACCCTCACTGACAGCAAGGGCCTGACCGTGTACCTGTTCGAAAAGGACGCCGGCACCACGTCTGCCTGCAACGGCCCGTGCGCGGTGGCCTGGCCGCCGGTGACGGCCGCCCAGGCCAAGCCGACGGCCGGCGGGGGCGTCAAGCAGGCTCTGCTCGGAACGACGATTCGCACCGACGGCGCCACCCAGCTCACCTACGCCGGACACCCGCTGTACCGCTTCGCCGGCGACCAGAAGCCGGGCGACACCAACGGCCAGGGGCTGCAATCCTTCGGCGCCCGCTGGGACGCCCTCAGGCCGAGCGGCCAGAACGTCGAAGACGGTGGCTAGCGTGAGCGTCGCTCCCCGACGCCATTCCCGGCCGGACGGCGAAGGGATCACGGGGCGGGCCCTCGCCCTCGGCATGGCTGCGACCCACGCCGTCGACGCCTACGTTCACTTCCACGACGCCAGGTTCTACGATTCGGTCACCACCTCGGTCATAAGCCAAGGAATGCTGTTTCGGCTCCAGGCTGCGCTTGCCGTGTCGGTCGGCCTTGTACTGCTGGCGCGGCCGCGGCGCATCTACTGGGCTGGCGCACTGCTCGTTGCCGCCAGTGCCTTGGGAGCCGTGCTGCTCTACCGGTACGTCGACGTCGGCGTCCTCGGGCCCCTGCCCAACATGTACGAGCCGACGTGGGCCTTGCCCGGCAAGCTCGCCTCTGCCTGGGCTGAAGCTGCCGGCACTCTGTTGGCCGCACTCGGCCTGCTGGTATCCATCGGCGCCCACCGCCGCAACCGTCGTGCCGCCCACCAGGGGTCGCGGCCACAGGAACGTGAGTGGCGGACACCGGACCAGAACCATGGCGACTTGGCCGACAGCGGTGGCCAGGACGAACGGCGGGTGGCATGACCCGAGCAGCTGCCGCCGGCCGGGCTGCCTCCAAATGCGCCAGGGTTCATCGTCGCGGTCGAGGCACCCCCCGGCCTGGCGGGCGGTCCTTCAGCCGCACCCGGCCGGGGGTTTCCCCGAGTAATGCGTCAATCAAGACGCATCTGATGGATCCCTCGCGGCGACGCGGAAGCGGACAGACGCAGAGGTACCGGCCCGGCCGAGCTTCGCTGTCGAGCCCTGCTGGCTTCGACCGGCCCGGTCAGCCAGAGGAGCTCGTGGTCGTCTGGCTCATCTCCGTCGCCCTTATCCTCGCCATCGGTCGGGCTACATACCAGACCCCTTTCGCCCAAGACCCCGGCCGCCTTCGCCTCGGCAGTGCTGGTCGGCACCACGGTGTCTCCATCGGGGGAGTCGCCGTCACTGCTTTCCTCGCCAACGCGGATGCTCCCCAGCTGTCGTCAACCTCCCGTTTCTCGCCTGCAGCTCGTGTCGGGTGTCTTCTTCCGGTTCCAGGACACACACCGGTGGCGCTGCGCCACATCGGCGACGCATTTCCGCGATGGATCGTCGAGACCTTACGGGCCTCCTACCTTGGCTTCGACTATGTCCACACCCCGGATGGTGCCGGGCACGGTCGGCTTCTTCAACCGTGACGGGACCCTTATAAGGACGATGACGACCCGTTTTGCCCCGGTGCGAGTCCACGGCACGTCTGCCATTACTTCCATGTGGCCGGCCTGCCTCGCCCTCTGGGGTGGACCGTCGTGTCGATTGTCGTGGCGGTGCGGCGGTTCCGGTGGGAACCGCGGTCAGACTGACGAGTGGTTGTCGTTGTGGATTCGCAACCGTCGAGCGGCTGCCGTAGCGGGAACTGCTCAGCGGTCAGGTCGCCGACGGATTGAGAATGTGACACACGAGATCGGGTGAGCAGTCCCCCGGCGACAGAGACCGGCCACGCTTGGCCAGCCTGCGGAGCTGGTCCCGCAGCAGGACGAGTTCGTCAATCCGACGGTCAAGGTCGGCGGCCAGCCCTTCGATGAGGCTGAGGACGTGGCCGCACGGCGGGTTGCCCTCGTCTCGAAAGGCGATGATGCTCTTGATCTCTCCGAGGGTCAGGCCAACGGCCTGA
>JBPYFF010000027.1:0-3040 GCA_051984455.1 Acidimicrobiales bacterium
ACCCGTTCGCGGAGCCGCTCGTTCTCTTGCTCGAGTTCGCGGCCATCCGCGGCGCGGTCGAAGGCCTTGGAGCTGAGCCACGGATCTCTCTCCCACCAGTCGATGCCAACTTCCCGCGCCGTCTCCAGCGAAGCGATCACGAGCCGCAGCTTGATGGTGAGCAGTTCGATGTCGAGCAGGTTGACCTGAATGTCGCCCGCGATCACCAGTCCCTTGTCGAGCACCCGTTCCAGGATGTCGCCAAGGTTGGCTACCTGGCCTCCGCCTGAACTCGCGCCATAGGCCTGCGCCGCCTCTGCGCCTGGCTGCATCACACGTGCTGTGGTCATCTCAGAAGCCCTCGTCGTCTCCGCGCCCGCGCGGGTACCGCCGGACTCTGCGGTATGACATCAGCTCTCCGTCCATGTCGAGCTCGATTTCGAAGATGGCGAGGATGTCGCTCGAGGAGGGGACCCGCCGGTCCTCGACGACCTCGACCCCGACCACCCAGCCGTCCTCGCCCCGATCGACCCCGGTGACGCCTTCTGGCTCTTTCCCGGTCAGCTCGACGATCTGCCGCAATGCTGCCTGGCCTGCTTTGGCAGCGTTAAGGCGACCGTCCGAACCGCGGCTCGAGCGCCGACTGGCGCCCCTGCCGTCGTTGCGCCTTGCCCGCCTGGAGTCCTCCTCGGGCTCGTCGGCAAGCTCGTCTTCGGGTTCGTCGGCGAACTCGTCTTCGGGCTCGTCGGCGAACTCGTCCTCGGGTTCGTCGGCGAACTCGTCTTCGGGCTCGTCGGCAAGCTCGTCTTCGGGCTCCTCGGCGAGCTCGTCGTCTGTTACCTCCGCAAGCTCCTCATCGTCGCGCCTGCGCTTGGTGCGGGTGCTCCGCCGTTCAGCCATCTAGTTCAGCTCCCCTCGCGGTGTGCCCGTGTTCGTTCGGGCTGACGGTTTTGCCGGGGAAGGGAGCAGGCGGTCGACGGCCTGCCCCTGAACGTGGGCGAGATCGTCTTCGGACATCTCACCGGATTCATGTGCCTTCTCCGCCTCCTCAAGCTGGCGCCTGACCGAGGCCGGGTCGCGCAGCTCATGTTCGGCCTGATCACGGAGTACCTCACCAAGCCGGATGAAGCTTTGGAGCGGCATGAGCGGCAGGCGGAACAGAAGTGTCAGCAACTCCATCTCAGCCCTCCGGCAGCACGCTTCCGACGAAGTCATAGGCAGCCATGGGGCCGTGCAGGTGCATATCGACCCGCCCTTCCCAGTCGCGTGCCAGATCCTCGATCGCCTCTTCCATTTCGCCCTCCCCGTCGGTCTCCACGAGGAAGGCAACATGAACAGCGTCCAGCTCATGAGTCGGTTCCCGAACGACGCTGGCGACGCAATGCCCCTCCATCGCGTCTCCCAAGACCCGCGTGTCCTTACGGCGCTTCACCTCGACCGCGCCGTTGATGATCTCTCCGAGCTTGATCCTGGCGTCCCGGCTGGCGTTGGGATCCGCCCCACGGAGCTTGTTCGCCAGATGTCCCGCCTGCCGGTTCTCCGACAGAACCTCCGATAGAACGGCTTGCTCGACATAACGACCCTTGACGACGAATTGCGCGCGGCCCTCGAGCTCCTCCAGCGCATCGTCGAACTCGTCGTGGTTGGCGCCGAGCAGGTCTTCGGTCACTTCCTCTTCGCTCGCCATAACCGCACCGAAACGCGCCGGCAAGACCGGCACCTCCGCGGCGGTCGCGTCCACGATCTGTTCGTGGGCCACGAGATCTTGGGGCGACCCCAGCGGCCGGGACGTGTCCACCTCGCTAACCAGGGCCGCCAGGCCGTCGGAGCGGACGACCCGCACCTGGCCGGGCGGATCCCCTACGCCGGGCGTTTCGGCTGCCAGCTCGACGTCGGCGGGAATGATCCCGTAGACATAGATGCCTTTCTCCGGCTGCGAACGGGTTGCCCGCTGCCTCGAACCGGCGCTGGCCTTCTGCCTCGAACCGGTGGCCTTCCGCTTGGCGCCGGTAACGCTGCGCTTCGAAGCGCCACCGACCTTCTGAGCCGACCTGGCTGGGGTCTTTTGCTTGGTGCTGCCGGCCTTCCGGGCCGACCCAGCGGCGGTCTTTTGCGTGCTGCTGGCCTTGCGGGCCGACCCGGCTGCGGTCTTTTGCGTGCTGCTGGCCTTGCGGGCCGACCCGGCTGCGGTCTTCTTCGTGGTGCCGCTGGCTTTCCGGGCCGACCCGGCGGCCTTTTGGGTTTTCGGCGAGGCTGCCATCTCAGTACTCCTCCCGGCGGCTGCGGCGCGACGCGGGCGCTCGTTCATTGCCGTTTCCGGCGAAGTCCCGGAGCTTCTCCCCGGCTGCCTCCAACGCACCCTTTGTCTTGTGCTTGGCGCCGCTCTCCTGCATGCCCCCGACCAACCCCGGCAGGCCTTCCTTCTCCTGAGAGATGTCGAGCCGGTTGACGGCTTCGGCGAACCGGAGATACGTATCCACGCTTGCTATGACGACGCGCGCGTCGATGGTCACGAGCTCGATGCCGACCAGCGAAACCCTCACATAGGCATCGATGACCAGCCCTTTATCCAGGATGGTGTCGATGACATCGGCGAGTCCCGACGGCGACGGCCCGCCCCCTGTTGCCTGCATGGTCATTGGCTATTTCCCCCTCGAGTCGCGGCGCGGCGGCGGGCCCCGCGTTGCGGGCGCTCCTCTGACCGGGCGGACCGGGCAGTCCGCTGCCGGCTACTAGAGGGCCGGCGGCCGGACGCACGTGCGCCCTCGCTTCTGCGGACTGGCCGTTCGGCGGGCTCTCGGCCGTTAGGCGACGCCTCGTCGTCTTCCTCGGCTTCCTGGTACTCGTCCTCGGCGCTGGTGTCCTCGAGGTCCTCGCGATCGTCCGCGTATTCCTCGTCCGCAAGCTCGTCGTCCTGGGCGCGGTCTTCCGCCTGGTCCTCACCGTGCTCTTGCTCCGCGAGCGCCTCTTCGTGGTCCTGGACCACTTCGCCGTCTTCGATCACGCCCCGCCAGCCCTCGATCTCATCGGGGTGGAGGATGGCGTTGGTCATGACGTGGCG
>JBPYFF010000028.1:0-5868 GCA_051984455.1 Acidimicrobiales bacterium
GGCATCGGCCTTCGTGGTCCGCCACCTGCTGGATCTGGCCGGCGTCCCGGCCAGACGGATCCTGGCGACCGGAGGCGGGACCCGGGTCGAGCCGTGGATGCATGCCATCGCGGATGCGACCGGCCTGGCAGTGGAGGTGGCCGCGGTTCCGGAAGGCGCTGCCCTCGGCGACGCCTTCCTCGCCCGTGTTGCCGTCGGACTTGAGAAATCTATGACGGACGCGTCACGTTGGGCGAGGACAGACCGGGTAGTCGAGCCAGATGCCCGCTGGACAGGCCCTATGGAGGCCCGATACCGCCGTTTCCGCGATCTGGCTAACCTGACACGAACGTCATAGTGCCGGGAGATAGAGAGCGATGACCGTTTCGGAGATCGATAGCCTTATCACCGACTACAGCGTGGCAGGGGACGTGCGCGACCCCTACCCGGAGTTCGTGTCACTGCGGCAGGAGAGTCCCGTCGTTCGTCACGAGCCCTACGTTCCCGGTGGGCCCCCCTTCGTCGTGGTGTACCGCCACGCCGACGTGACCAAGGTGCTGCGGGACAACGTCACCTTTTCGTCGGCGATCATGCGCGACGTCATGGGCGAGGTGATGGGTCAGAAGATCATCCTGGCCATGGACGAGCCCGAGCACTACCGCCACCGGGCCCTCGTGTCGGCCGCGTTCCGTCAGCGGGCGCTCGCCCGGTGGGAGGAGTCGCTCATCAGGCAGGTGGTCAACGATCTCATCGACCAGTTCGTCGACAGGGGCCGGGCCAACCTCGTGACCGAGTTCACCTTTCCCTTTCCCACCAAGGTCATCGCCGGGGTTCTGGGTCTGCCGACCGAGGACTATCGCCGGTTCCAGCAATGGGCGGTCGGCATCATCACCGCCCATGGAAACCCGGAGCGGGGTGTCCGGTGCTCCCGGGAGCTGGGTGAGTACCTGGCGGGCATCATCGAAGACCGCCGCCGGCACCCGCGGGACGACCTGATAAGCGACCTGGTCGCGGCCGAGTTCGACGGCGAGAGACTGGACGAGGAGGAGATGTTCTCGTTCCTGCGGCTGTTGCTCCCTGCAGGCGTGGAGACGACCTACCGCTCGAGCGGCAACCTCTTGTTCCTGCTCATGACCCACCCGGATCAACTTGACGCCGTGCGCAATGATCGCAGTCTCCTGCCGCAAGCGATCGAAGAGGCGCTGCGCTTCGAGCCACCGCTGCTCATCACCTCGCGCGTGGCGTGCAGGGACACCGAGTTGTCCGGCGTCGCCATCCCTGCGGGCTCCATGCTCACACCGGTGCTCGGATCGGCCAACCGGGACCCGGACGCATACGATGACGCTGAACAGTTCGACATCTTCCGCAATCCAAAGCAGCACACGTCGTTTGGGACCGGTCCTCACATGTGCCTTGGCATGCACCTGGCTCGGATGGAGACGAGGGTGGCGATCAATGCCCTGTTCGACCGTCTGCCCAATCTCCGCCTCGAGCCGGGCGCCGTTGAGCGCGACGACCCTCACATCCACGGTCAGATCTTCCGATCCCCCACGGCACTCCCGGTGCAATGGGACACGCCTTGACGCTGGAGATTCGGATCGATCCCGAGAAGTGCATGGGCTCGGGCAATTGCTCTTTCTGGGCTCCTGCCACCTTCGAGCTCGGTGACGACGGCATCGCGACGGTGATCGACCCCGGCGGCGATCCGGAGGACAAGATCGTGGTAGCGGCCAAGGGCTGCCCGACCCAGGCCATCGCGGTGCTCAAAGACGGACAGCAGCTGGCCTGAACGATGCCGCTCGCCATCACCGAGGAGCATCAGGAGCTCCAGCAGACAGCGAGGCGCTTCCTGGACTCGCGCTGTCCACCGGCCGTGCCTCGGCGCCTGCTCGACGCCGACGGCGAGGACCTGCCGCCGTTTTGGGCTGACCTGGTCGAGCTCGGCTGGCTCGGTCTGCATCTCCCGGAGAACGTCGGCGGCCAGGGGTACGGGCTGGCCGAGCTCGCCATCGTGCTGGAGGAGCTGGGGCGGGCGGTTGCCCCCGGCCCCTTCCTGCCGACCGTGCTGGCGTCGGCGGTTGTGGCCAGGGCGGCGTCAGCCGAGCAGCGGGCCGACCTGCTGCCCCGCCTGGCCGATGGCTCGACGCCCGCCGCCCTCGCGTTCGGGGCCGGAACGCTGGCGGCCGACCCGGTCGGCGCCGGGTCGGGTTTGGGCTCGGGCGGGTTGCGGCTATGCGGCACCCTTCGCCCCGTCCTCGGTGCCGGACTTGCCCACCTCCTACTCCTGCCGGTAGCAACCGAGGCGGGTGAAGTTTGGTGCGCGGTCGACGCCGACGCGGTCACCATTTCCCCCCTCAGCAGCCTGGATCCGACCCGGCGAGTCGCGGCCGTGACCGCGGACGACGTCGTCGTTCCGCCCTCACGGCAGTTGGGGGGAGGCGATGTGCCGGCGATCGTTGCCGCGGTGGTTGCGGCGCTGGCCGGAGCCGAGGCGGCTGGTGGGGCAGCGTGGTGCGTGGAGACGGCCAGCAGTTACGCCGCCGTTCGAGAACAGTTCGGCCGGCGCATCGGCCAGTTCCAGGGCGTGAAGCACCGCTGCGCCGACATGCTGGTCGCGGCCGAGCAGGCCGCCGGCGTCGCGTGGGATGCCGCCGCCGCCCTCGACCAGGGGTGGAACGAAGGGGCCGAGCTGGCCGCCGCGGTCGCGGGGGCGGTCGCCCCCGACGCGTTCTTCCAGTGCGCCAAGGACTGCATTCAGGTCCTGGGCGGCATCGGCTTCACCTGGGAGCACGACGCCCACCTTTACTTGAAGCGGGCCATGGCCTTGCGCCAGGTCCTCGGCGGCGCCGCCCGAGCCCGTCAGTTGACGGCCAAATTGGCCCTGCGAGGGACGCGGCGACCGATACAGTTCGACCTGCCCAGTGAAGCCGACGCGCTGAGGAAGCAAGCTCGCGCGTTCGCGGAGTCGGTCAAGGACCTCGACCGGGCCGAACAGCGCCGCCGCGTCGTCGACAGCGGCTACTACCTGCCCCACTGGCCACCCCCGTGGGGCCGGAACGCGGGCGCGGTCGAGCAGGTGGTGATCGACGAGGAGTTCGCGAGAGCCCACATCCGGCGACCGAGTCTTGGTATCGGTGCCTGGGCCGCTCCCACCATCGTTGGTCACGGAACGCCCGAGCAGCAGGAGCGATGGGTGCGGCCCACCCTGCTGGGTGAGATCAACTGGTGCCAGATGTTCAGCGAACCGGGAGCCGGTTCGGATCTGGCGTCGTTGTCGACCAGAGCGACTCGCACACGAGGCGGATGGCTCCTGTCGGGGCAGAAGGTCTGGACGTCCATGGCCAAGCAGGCCGACTGGGCCATTTGCCTGGCCCGCACGACGGACCGGGCCAAGGCCAACAGCAAGCATTTCGGGATCACCTACTTCCTGGTCGACATGTCCACCGCCGGCCTGGAGATCCGGCCGCTTCGAGAGCTCACTGGCTTTGCCATGTTCAATGAAATCTTTCTGACGGACGTGTACGTCCCCGACGACTGCGTGGTCGGGGAGATCGACCACGGCTGGCCGCTCGCCCGGACCACGCTCGCCAATGAGCGGGTCGCCATGAGCAGCGGCGCCTCGTTCGGTGGGGGAGTCGAAGCCTTGCTCAGCCTGGTGGCGGAATCACCTCAGCTGAGCGCCGATCCGATTGTCATCGACCGGGTCGGGGGACTGGTCGGCGAGGCGCAGTCCGTTGCCCTGCTTGGCTTGCGAGCCACCGCCCGCGCCCTTCAGGGCCACGCTCCCGGACCGGAATCCAGCGTGCGCAAACTGCTTGGCGTCGAGCATGACCAGCGCGTCCATGAGCTTGGCGTTGAACTCCTCGGCCCCGAGGGGTCGACCGCTGAGGGGCCGGCCGCCCAATGGACGTTCGGGTTTCTCGGCAGCCGCTGCCTCACCATCGCCGGCGGCACCAGCGAGGTGCAGCGAAACGTGATCGGGGAGCGTCTGCTCGGCCTGCCGCGCGACCCGGAGCCCGGTCACTGAGCTCGCCTTTTCGCCCGACCGATCCCAGGGTGCCCTGAGCTAGGCTCTCCCGGCAGGTGAGCCGGGAAGGCTGGTCGGCGCTGACTGCGAGCTTTCAATGACCACGGCGCCTTCCTCCTCCACGACAACAAGAACCGCTGAGCTGCCGCGGCACCGGCGCATCCCGAGCTGGCGGCGGGAATCACTGCGGGCGACGCTGTGGGTGGTTCCCACCCTGCTGGTCCTTGGAGTCGGGCTCCTGTTCCTGCTGACCTATCAGCTGGATCGGGCCGCCTATCGGGGTGACCTCACCCTCCCCGGTTGGGTCAACCAGGGGAGCGCCGATGCCGGCCGGCAGATTCTCTCCGCCATCGCGGCGGCGGACATCACCGTCGTCGGAGTCGTCTTCTCCATCACCATCGTGGCCCTGACGCTGGCATCCCAGCAGTTCGGGCCGCGGATGTTGCGCAACTTCATACGCGACCGGGGCACCCAGTACACCCTCGGCACCTTTGTCGCCACGTTCGTGTACGCCGTTCTTGCCCTCGGGTCGATCACCAGCGGTCCGCATGGCGAGTTCGTTCCTCACCTGTCGATCAGCGTGGCCCTCGCCCTGCTCCTCGCCGACCTGGGCGTGCTGATCTACTTCATCCATCACGTGGCCGTCTCGATCCAGTTGCCCAACGTCATTGCCGGGATCGCGGGCGATCTGCGAGAGGCGATTGATGCCCAGTTCCTCCCCGATGCCCCGGCGCAGAACGAGACGGATGCGGCGCTTCCTGAGGTGTTGCGGCGGCTGGCCGACGAGGGCGCCGAGGTGCCGGCGACCAAGAGCGGCTATCTGCAGTTCATCGGCCAGCGCCGGCTGGTGGAGATCGCCAGCCATTCAGGCGCGGTCGTTCAGCTGCTGTACCACCCCGGCCATTTCGTCCTGCAAGGGCGCCCGCTGGCGCTGGTCTGGCCGGGTGAGGCGGCACCGCAGATCGCGACCGGGCTCGAGCGGGCCCATGCGACCGGCCCGCAGCGAACGTTGACCCAGGACATGCTCTACGCCATCGATCAGCTGGCCGAGATCGCGTTGCGAGCCCTGTCGCCGGCGGTCAACGACACGTTCAGCGCCCTGACGTGCATCGACTGGCTGGGCGACGGGCTGTGCCGCATCTCGGCCAGGACGATTCCGAGCGGGGTCTACCGCGATTCGCTCGGGCACATCCGGCTCATCGAGGCGGTGGTCTCGTACCCAAGGATCGTCAAAGGCGCGCTCGACAAGATTCGCCAGGCGGGCCGAGGGATGCCGGCCGTCTACATCCGCCAGCTGGACAGCCTGGCGAAGATCACCACGTACACGACGGGGCCCGGTCAGCGTCAGCTGCTGCTCGCCCAGGCCGGGATGATCCTCCGGGCGAGTGATGAATCCGTCCCCGACGAGCACGACCGGAGCGACGTCCGCCGCCGGTACGAGGGCGTGATCGATGCCATCACCCGCCAGGAGACGGCGGAACTGGTGGCGCGGTAGTTCTGGGCCGCGGCGCTGGTCCCGCGCCAGTTCCTGGCTAGTCCCGGGCCTGCGCCCGGAGCGCTCCGACGGTGCACTCCTCGCGGGCCCGCACCGAGAACGGGTCGAACCGGAAGATCCGCATGGCGTTGAGATGGGTGATCTTGTCGACGTCGGCGCCGGTCGCCCCGGACCCGTCGAACTGCTTCATGACGGATTCGGGCGAGTACGGCCAGCTGGAATCCGAGTGCGGGTAGTCGCACTCCCACGTGATGTTGTCGACGCCGATGCGATCGCGGGCCGCAACTCCGGCTGGATCGCTGATGAAACAGAAGGCGAAATGATCGCGTGCCACCTGGCTCGGCAACTGGTCTCCGAAGTCCTGATG
>JBPYFF010000029.1:0-4184 GCA_051984455.1 Acidimicrobiales bacterium
GGCAACCGACGGCACCTTCGAATTGTGGGTCGGCCCCGAGGCGCGGCCGGGCAACTGCCTGATCACGCCGCCGGCGGTCAACGCCTTGATCGTCCGCCAGTTCTTCTACGACTGGGACACCGAAGAGGCCGCGACCCTGCAGGTCCAGCGCGTGAGCGGGGGCGAACCGCCGCCTGGCCACGATCCCGGCGCGGTGACGCCGCTCGCCGTCGCCGAGCAACTCCAGGCCGTCTCCCGGTGGGTCAACGGGAACAGCCAGGCGTGGATCGATGTGGAGGTCGAAGGTCAGGCAACGTCGCGCAACCGCTTCCAGCCGGCGACCAGCAAGCCGGAAATGGGAGGTGCGCAGGAGAACCTCAACGCCTGGGGCCACTTCGACCTCGATCCCGACGAAGCGCTCATCATCGAGGTGAGGCCGGCCAATGCCCACTACTGGAGCGTCCATCTGGGGAACTTCTGGTGGGAATCGCTGGACTACGCCGATCATCTGACCAGCATCAACGGGCACCAGGCCGTGGTCGATGCCGACGGAGTGTTTCGGGCGGTGATCGCCCACCGCGACCCGGGCGTCGTCAACTGGCTGGATACCACCGGCTACCTCACCGGTCCCATGCTGTTTCGCTGGGTGGTCAGCGACTCCGCCCCCGACCCGACCTGCACGATCGTCCCCCACGACCGCATCTGGGATCACCTCCCGGCCTCAACCCTCACGGTGCTGCCGGAAGCGAGGGCCGCCACCATCGCTCGCCGGCGAGCTCACGTGCTGCGCCGGTTCTCCCGCTGACCGAGCACGGCTGCCGGCCCGGCGACACCGGCTGGCTGACGCGACCTTGAAGGAGTTCGTAGCATGGAGGCAGGCCGGTGGTCCGTTCGTGACCGGCCGGGTCGACACGACGGGATCAGGTGATGAGCGAGCAAAAGTCTGAGGACTCGCAGCTGTCCATTCCGCCGGAGGTCCCGGAGGCTGATCGCTTGGAGCAGTCCCGCGCCGACGAGGAACAACCGGCCGAGCGGGACATTCCGCGATCCGCCTTCACCGTGGAAGAGGCTTCGGAGGCCGACATCCTGGACCAGTCGGAAGAGGTTCCCTTCGACGACGACTACCGGTAATCCCTCTCCGACTCCGCAACTCGGCCGGGGTCGAGGCTAGGGTCCGCCGGGATGGCAGTCGGGCGACCAGTACCCGCCTTCCCGACCGAGCGCGTCTGCGAGTGGCTGGAACGCCAGGGAATCGTTCTCCGCCCGCCGGTGACGGCGGAGCTGATTTCGGGCGGACGGTCCAACCTGACCTATTCCCTCACGGGGGCGGACGGCAACCGGCTGGTGCTCCGCCGGCCGCCGTTCGACGGGGTCCTGGAAACGGCGCACGACATGAGCCGGGAGTGGCGTTTTTTGAAGGCCCTGGGCCCAACGCCGGTGCCGGTGCCGAGGGTCATGGTTCGCACCGACCAACCTGAGCCTTTGGGGGCCCCCTTCTACATCATGTCCTTCGTGGACGGCACGGTGCTCCACGACGCGCGCCGAGCGGTGGCTCTCCCGGCTGACGCTCGAGGCCGAGCGGCGGCCAGCCTGATGGAGACCATGGCGGCGCTGCACGAGGTGGAGATCGACAAGGTCGGGCTGGGCGACATCGCCAAGCGAGAGGATTACATCCCCCGCCAGCTCCGGCGATGGAAGCGGCAGTGGGACCAGTCGAAGAGCGAGGACATCGCCGCCGTCGACGCCGCGCACGCCCTGCTGTGCCGTGAGGTCCCGCCCCAGACTCGCACAGGCATCGTCCACGGTGATTTCCGCCTCGGCAACATGATCTGCGGGCCTGACGGCACCATCCGCGCCGTGCTGGACTGGGAGCTCGCCACCCTCGGCGATCCGATGGCCGACCTGGGCTGGTTGCTCTCGTCGTGGGTGGAGCCGTCCGAGCGGGTCGGGGACCCGACGCCGGGCGCACCCCCGTCAGTCCTTCCGGGGTTCCCGTCACGCGACTGGATGCTCGAGAGGTACGCGCGGACGACGGAGGTGGATCTTTCCGGGATCGACTTCTACATCGCGTTTGCCCATTGGCGGAGCGCGTGCATCGGGTCGGGCGTGCTCGCCCGGTACGAGGCCGGCGTGATGGGGGCGGACGGCTTCAATCCGCTGGGGCTTCGCGAGGCCATTGCCAGCAGGGCAGAGGCCGCGCTCGATGTCCTGCGGCGGATCGATCGCGGGCGCAGCAGCGTCAACGCCGTCGCGGGCACCCGACGAGACCCGACATAAGCAGGAGGCGACGAAATGGCGCCACAGCGCTACGAGGACATCGACATGCGTAGGGAAGGCAACATCGAGGTCCTCACCTTGCGGCGGCCCGAGGTGCGCAATGCCCTGCGACACCAGACCTTCGCCGAGCTCGAGGCCGCCGTCCTTGCCACCTCAGCACGCGTGCTCATCGTCACGGGCAAGGATCCCGCCTTCTGCTCGGGCGACGACGTCAGGGCGATCATGGGATCCGGCCAGCAGCGCGTACGGGTCCGCCGGACGCCGCGACTCACGCCCGCCGCTGACGCCCTGCTGCACACGGACACGCCGGTGATCGCAGCCGTCAACGGTGCCGCGGTCGGATGGGGGATGGAGCTCGCCCTCATGGCCGACTTTCGCGTCGCGTCCGACCGGGCTCGCTTCGGGGAGTTGTTCGTCAGGCGAGGCCTGGTCTCAGACCCCGCCGGTCTCGGCCGGCTGGCGCAGCTCGTCGGTCGGGAGAAAGCAGCCGAGTTGCTGATGACGGGCGATGTCATCGACGCCGGAGAAGCGCTGCGAATCGGCCTGGTCGGGCGGGTGGTGGCGCATGAAGACTTGCTCAGCGAGGCCCGGGCCCTTGCGGGACGAATTGCCGCCAACCCGCCCCTCGCCGTGCAGGCGATCAAGCAAGGGCTCAGAAGGGCGCTCGACCCGGAGTGGGCGTCACTCGGCCGGTGGGTCAGCGAGACGCTGGAGCAACTGTTCGACACGGACGACCACCGCGAGGGAGTGCGAGCGTTCCTGGAGAAGCGCCAGCCGACCTTTGTCGGAGCTTGACGTCCTCAAAAATCGTTCGCTCTCAAACGGCGGGAGCGGTACAACAGAGGTGCCCACCATCCGGCGAACGAGTGAAAGGGGGGCGAGTTGGACACATTCCTTAACCGCATCGGGTCCTCGCCCGTACTCGGCGTCGCCGGCTCCGGGACGCACTGAGCGGCTTCGTCTCCTCTACGTCTCAGTGAGCGTCTGCTGATCCGGCGCGCCCGCACCTAGCCAACGCCCTTTCTTTTCAAGGAGATCATCATGTGGAACGAGACCGTCGCGCGCGCCCTCGTGACTGAACGGCTGGCCGCCGCCAGCAAGGCGGCCGACCTCAAACGACTGGCCGCACGATCAGAAGACAGGCCGGCTCGCTCCCGGCGGAGCCGGTGGGGGATACATCTCCCCATTTATTCAGCCACCCCCAGGGCCAGTCCGGCCAGGAGTACGCCGGCATGAGAAGGGGGCGCGCCCCGGGCCATGGCGGGCGCTCCCGTTCGCGAGTTAGCGCGGCACCTTGTACACGACGTCGCCGGCGCGGACGATGCCGCCGACGACGACTCGCGCATTAGCACCTCGGAGGCGCAGCTCCCGGCCCTCCGGCGAGTTGACGAACAGGACAGCGTCCCGGCCGAACCGGGCGGCGAACTTGTTGCAACCAGTGTGGGGCTTTCCCGACACCTCGATGACCGCGGAGCCGAGCTGGAGACGGCTGCCAGCCGGCAGGTTGCCGTGGCTGATGTCGAGATCGAGGTACAGCTGATCGCCGGCCAGACACCGCCGATCGGGATCGGCGGCGACGAGGGAGGCGACGCGAGCGTTCATGATGGTCACCTGGGTCTCAGCCGGCGGCCGGCCATTGGGTGTTCGACCGTTTGCTCTGGCGAGCCAGGTGTCACCAACCAGGCCTTCGGCCGGGTCGAGCGTCGCTTCGTCAAGAATCTCGCGCTCGTTCTCGGCCGGACGGCGGACGATCAGCTCGACCCGGCCATGATCGGACGGCGCCATGCGAATGTCATCCAACCCGGCGTCCAGCGCAGGGGCGGCCACGTAGTCCATCCGCTCAGCATGCTCGGTCGCACGGGCCGCCGGCCAGCCATTTAGCCATCCACCCGGACGGTGAAGCCTTTGCGGGCAAGGCGGGGGCCACG